>JAGREI010000088.1 GCA_020446625.1 Erythrobacter sp. | reverse complement strand
CACGCCGCCGTGGTGGCGCGCGGCATGGGGCGGCCTTGCGTCTCGGGTGCCAGCGCCGTCTCGATCGACCTTGCCAGGCGCACCCTGCGCATCGGCAACCGCGAGCTGCGCGAAGGCGACGTGATCACGCTGGACGGGGCCACCGGGCAAGTGATGATGGGCCGGGTGCCGACCATCGAGCCCGAGCTGGCGGGCGACTTCGGCGTGCTGATGGAATGGGCGGACAAGCACCGCCGCATGAAGGTGCGCACCAATGCCGAAACGCCCGAGGACTGCGCCACCGCGCGCCAGTTCGGGGCCGAGGGCATCGGTCTGTGCCGTACGGAGCACATGTTCTTCGACGCGGGCCGCATCTCTGCCGTGCGCGCCATGATCCTGGCGGATGACGAAGCGGGCCGCCGTGCCGCGCTCGCCCGGCTGCTGCCCGAACAGCGCAGCGACTTCGTGGCGATCTTCCACACCATGGCGGGTCTGCCCTGCACGATCCGCCTGCTCGATCCGCCNNCGCCGCTGCACGAATTCCTGCCCACTCGCGACGAGGAGTTCGCCGAACTGTCGGAATCGCTGGGACTGGGCGTCGACCACCTCAAGCGCCGCGCGGGCGAACTGCACGAATTCAACCCCATGCTGGGCCATCGCGGCTGCCGCCTGGGCATCACCTTCCCCGAAATCTACGAGATGCAGGCGCGCGCCATCTTTGAAGCCGCCTGCGCGGTGACCGCCGAGGGTGGCGATCCGGTGGTTCCCGAAGTGATGATCCCGCTGGTGGCCACGAAGAAGGAGCTGGCGATCCTGCGCGCGCTGGTCGACCGGGTGGCACAGGAAGTGTTCAGCGAACAGGGCAGCAGCGTCGAATACATGGTCGGAACCATGATCGAACTGCCGCGCGCCGCGCTGATGGCGGGCGAAATCGCGGAAGAGGCGCGCTTCTTCAGCTTCGGCACCAACGACCTGACGCAGACCGCGCTGGGCGTCTCGCGCGACGATGCGGGCCGCTTCCTGGGCGCCTATGTCGACCAGGGCATCTATGCCAAGGACCCCTTCGTCAGCCTGGATGTGGACGGCGTGGGCCAGCTGGTGGAACTGGCGGCGGAACGCGGCCGGGCAACGCGCGGCGACATCAAGCTGGGCATCTGCGGCGAACACGGCGGCGATCCGGAAAGCATCGCCTTCTGCGAACAGGTGGGCCTCGATTACGTCAGTGCATCGCCTTACCGCGTGCCGATCGCGCGACTGGCGGCGGCGCAGGCCGCGTTGAAGGCGAAAGCCTAGCGCCAGCCCGACATTACCAGCACCTCGATCGTTTCGGGCACCTTGCCGCCTTGGTCGCGCAAGTCCTCGAACATGGCGAGGGCGCGGGCGAGGGCCGCCTTGGTCCACGCGGGCGATGGCTGGGCGAGGGCGCGGGTCAGGCCGTGGTCGCGCAGGTCGCTGACCATGGTGGCAAAGTCGGAATAGCGCAGGTTGAGGGCATAGCTGTCCACCACCTGCCGTCGGAACCCAGCGCGTTGCAGCAAGGCGGCGGCGGCGCGGTTGTCGATCAGCGGGTGCATCCGCGCCGTGGGCCGATCACCATCCGCCGCCAGCGCGATGCGGCGCAGGGTGGGCAGGCTCCCCGCACCGGGGAAGGCCGCAATGAACAGCCCGCCTTCGGCCAGCGCGTGGCGAGCGTGGACCAGCGCGCCGGGCAAGTCATTGACATGGCCCAGCCCCAGCAGGTGGACGATCAGGTCGAACCCACCCACCTCAGCGGGCCGCTCCTCATCGAACGGGCCGAGCTGACCCACCGCCAGCTGCGCACCCCCGGCATCGAGAAGGCCTGGCAGGCGCAAGGTCATGTCGCCCACCACCAGCGCCCTGGCCGGTTGCAGCCGGATGAAGCCCAGCCGTTCGGCAATGTCGTCGGCCATGGCCAGCGACAGGAAATCCGCCGCGCCACCGCGCGCCTGCCGCTGCCGCGCGCGTTCCCACTTCGCCGCTGCCGCGCGGCGCGAGAAGATCGTGGGTGGTCCCTGCTGTGCCATCCGGCTTGCCTACAGTCGCAGTGCCGGGCAGCATAGCGCAAATGGTGCTGAAACAGTCCTTTGCCCCGCTGGTGGACCTGATCTACCCGCCGCGCTGCCCGCTGTGCGGCGATGCGATCGCGGCGCAGGAGGGGCTGTGTACCCAGTGCTGGTCGACGCTGGAGGTTCCCACGGGATTGCCCGATGCGGACCGGATCACCGCTGCCACCTATTACAACGACGCCGCGCGCCAGCTGGTGCTGAACTTCAAGCACGGGCGCAAGATCGCGCTGGCCGCCATGATGGCGCGGCAGATCGCGGCGCGGTTGCCGGTGCTGGAGGGGGAATGGCTCGTCACGCCGGTGCCGCTGCACCGCTGGCGGCTGTGGCAGCGCGGCTATAACCAGTCAGCCCTGATCGCCCGCGAACTGGCACCGCGCGTGGGTGCGCAGCTGCTGGTCGACGGTCTGCTGCGGGTGCGGCGTACGCCCAGCCTGGGCGGTCTGGGGCGCGAACAGCGGGCGCAGGTGCTGAAGGGGGCGATTGCCGTCAACCAACGCCGGTCCGCGCGGATCGCGGGGGCGCAGGTGCTGCTGGTGGACGATGTGCTGACCAGCGGGGCCACCACCAATGCCTGCATCGCGGCGCTGGAGGCGGCAGGCGCGGCCAGGGTGCGCATCGCCTGCTTCGCCCGCGTGCTGGATCACTGAAGGGCAGGCCCAAATGCAAAACGGCCGGGCGCAAGTCCCGGCCGTTCGCGTGACGATTTCGCTGGAACTTTCGCGCCAGCCCCCCAGCCTGCGCGTCCGTTCCAATCCCTCATGTTCCGCAATCCCTGCTGTGCAGTAGACCGCAAACCCCCCATTCCCTGGCCGGAATGGCAGACGGCTCGCCAAAGCCGCAGGGCGTTCATCTCAAAGAAAGGTGCAAACACAAACCGCTTTGTGGCACAGGCCGACAATTGCCCGCGCATTGTGGTGATCTTGCAACAAATGCGTATGGGGACTGCACCTTGTTGTGCGGAAACGAAAGGATTGGAACCATTTCGAGTCACGATCACGAACGTGAGGCCGGCAGCACATTCATGCCGCGCTTCGACGGCCAGGGCCTGCTGGGCGCCGTGGTCCAGCACGCCGAAACCGGCGAGGTGCTGATGTTCGCCTTCATAGATGCAGAGGCGCTCCAGGCCACGCGCGACACCGGCGAAGCGCACTTCCATTCGCGCAGCCGCGGCCGCCTGTGGAAGAAGGGCGAAACGTCGGGCAACGTGCTGAAGGTGCAATCCGTGCTGGTGGATTGCGATCAGGATGCGCTGGTGCTGAAGGTGCTGCCGATCGGCCCGGCGTGCCACACCGGCGCGCGGTCGTGCTTTTACAGGCGGCTTGATGGAGATGGACTGGTGCGACTGGAGAAAGGTGCATGACCGGCTGGAGCGCGCCCACGCGCGAAACCCTGTTCGTGCTGAACGATGTGCTGGGCGTGACGCGCAGCGAAATTCCCGGCTACGACATGCTGGACGAGGATACCGTGCAGGCGGTGGTGGAAGGCATGGGCCGGTTCTGCACCGAAGTGCTGGCCCCGCTGAACCCCGTTGCGGACGCGCAGGGTTGCACTCGCCATGGCGATGGCAGCGTCACCACCCCTGACGGGTTCAGGCAAGCCTATGCCCAGCTGATCGAATCGGGCTGGAACACGCTGGCGGCCGATGCGCGCTATGGCGGGCAGGGGATGCCGCATGTGCTGGGTACGGTGTTCGAGGAATACATGAATTCCGCCTGCCCCGGCTTCATGATGTACCCCGGCATCGTCAACGGGGCGACTTCCACCATCATTTCGGCAGGCAGCGATCACCTGAAGGACACTTATGTCCCCAAGGTGATCAGCGGCGAATGGCTGGCGACCATGGCGCTGACCGAGGGCCACGCCGGTACTGACCTGGGCCTGATGCGCACCAAGGCCGATCCGCGCGGCGACGGCAGCTATGCCATCACCGGCGAGAAGATCTTCATCTCCGGCGGCGAGCACGACCTGACCGAGAACATCGTCCACCTGGTGCTGGCGCGCCTGCCCGATGCCCCGGCGGGTTCGCGCGGAATTTCGCTGTTCCTCGCCCCCAAGGTGCTGCCCGACGGCACCCGCAATGCGCTGGGCTGCGCCGCGATCGAGCACAAGATGGGGCTGAACGGCTCTGCCACCTGCGTGATGACCTTCGACGGCGCCACCGGCTGGCTGCTGGGCGAACCGAACGCCGGCCTGGCGGCCATGTTCATCATGATGAACGCCGCGCGGCTGGGCGTGGGCGTGCAGGGCCTGGCCAATGCCGAACACGCCTATCAACGCGCCAGCGCCTATGCCAGCGAACGCAAGCAGGGCCGCGCCATGGGCCAGCGCCCCGATCCCGCCGCAGCTGCCGATTCGCTGCTGGTCCACCCGGACGTGCGGCGCCTGCTGCTGGACGTGCGCGCCTTTGCCGAAGGGTTCCGCGCGCTGGTGCTGTGGACCGCCATGCAGATCGACGCTGCGCACCACGGCGACGAGGAGGCCGATGCGCTCGTCTCGTTCCTCACCCCCGTCATCAAGGCGTTCGGCACCGACCAGGGCTTTGCCAGCGCGGTGGCCATGCAGCAAGTGTTCGGCGGCCACGGCTACGTCAAGGAATGGGGCGTGGAACAGATCGTTCGCGATGCCCGCATCGGCATGATCTACGAAGGCGCGAACGGGGTGCAGGCGCTGGACCTGGCCGGACGCAAGCTGGCCAAGGACGGCGGCAAGGTGGCCATGCGCTTTGCCGCCATGGTGGAAGCAGACCTTGCCGATGCGCCCGGCTGGCTGGCCACGCCCATGCGCGCGGCCCTGGCCGACAGCACCGCTGCCGCGCAGGCCATGCTGGCGCAGGCCGCCAGCGATCCCGATGCGCTGGGCGCGGGTTCCTATGCCTTCATGGAGCTGATCGGCCTTGTTTCGGTGGGCTGGATGTGGGCGAAGATCGTGCAGGCGGTGGATGGGCGCGACGATGGCTTTGCCCAGGCCAAGCGCGTGGTCGCGCGCCACTTTGCCGAACGCCGCCTGCCCGACAGCATGGCGCTGCGCTGCCGGGTGGAAGCGGGTGCGGCAAACCTGATGGCCATGCCCGCCGACATGTTCCTGCGCGAAGCCTAGTCGCCCGGAGCGCGGTCTTCAAACTCGCGATAGGTCGCTTCCCACCGCGCCAGTTCCTCGCGTGCCTCGCGCACGAAGGGGCTGCGGCGGATATAGGCGAGGCCGAACTTGGCGAGCCAGCTGGCGGGCCAGCGCAAGAGCCGTTCGACCTGGCACAGCAGCACGATGCGCGGCTGGTTCGTGCGGTTCCACACTTCGTGGAAGCAGGTGTCGTCAAACACGGTCCACTCGCCGTCGCGCCAGTGGACCTCCTGCCCGTCGACCTCGATCGTGCAGCCCTGCCAGTCGCTGGGAACTGACAGCCCCAGGTGCGCGGTGACGATGCCCTTGGTCACCCCGCGATGGCGCGGGATATGCGCGCCGGGGGCCAGGATCGAGAAGAAGGCCGAATTGAGCTGCGGAATGCGCCGCACCAGTTCGTAGGTGCGCGGGGCGCGCTTGATGTTGCCGGGGACTTCGTTGCCGTAACCGATCAGGAAGAAGCTGCGCCAGGCATCATCGGTGGCGATGCGGCGGTGATCGGGCGAGATGCGGCGCAGCGGCGGGATGGCGTCGGCATGGCGGTAGATCGCCAGCGCCTCGTCGCGGATCGTGGTCCAGTGGCGGGCGATCTCGCCGGTCCAGGGAAACACCGCCGGATCGAGCACCGGATCGTCGGGAATGCGCGAGTAGCTGGCGCCCCAGGCATTCAGCGCGTGCCGCCGCGCCTTCAACCAGCGGTAGAGGAATGATCGTTGCTGCTGGCCGTCACCGGCTCGCCCGCCCGTCTGCACGCCTGCCTTCTCCTTGGACTGTACCAGGGAACCCAGTTCATGCGACCTACGAGGCAAGCCTATGCAGGCTGGCCGGCCATTTCAACCCCTTGGGGTCACCCGTCGATCAGTTCGTCGAACAGCGCGAACATCGCGGCCCAGCTCTGCCGGTCGGCGCTGGCGTCATAGCCGGTGGCAGGATTTTCGCTGGGATAGGGGTTGGTGAAGCCGTGCTTCACGCCGGAGTAGGAATGGAAATGCCAGTTCGCCCCGGCGCGATCCATTTCCTGCCAGAACTTCAGCACCTGTTCGCGCGGCACCATCGGATCGGCATCGCCATGGCACACCAGCACCCGCGCGGTGACATGGCCGGGCTGAGCGGGCAGCTGGGTATCGAGCAGGCCGTGGAAGCTGACCACGGCATCGACCGGCGCCCCCTCGCGCGCCATTTCCAGCGCGGCCTGTCCACCCATGCAGAACCCGATCACGAACAGCGGCAAGTCCTTCGCCTCATCCAGCCGCACCAGCGCGCGCAGCGAAGCGCGCAGCCGTTGCCGGAACAGTTCGGGCGCCTGCCTGATCTCGCCCGCGAACAGGCGGGCATCATCGAAACTGGCGGGGGTCTTGCCGTAGAAGTCCGCCACCAGCGCCAGGTATCCCGCCGCCGCAAGAGCGCGCGCCTTGTCCTCCACCGCAGGGGTGGGGTTCATGATCGTCGGGAAGACCAGCACCGCCCCGCGCGGTGCGCCATCGGGACGCGCCAGCAGACCGCTGAGCGCGGTGTCGCCATCGGCATAGGCGAGCGGTTCGAGATCGGTCATGCAAACACACTCCGCATCCGGGACAAGGCCCGCTCCGTTTCCGCCGGATCGGCCACCTCGTCGCTGTCGCCATAGCCCCAGTCGTCGTTGGGGCCGAGATACTGCACCACCACCCCGTCGCGCCGCGACACTGCCTGCACCGCGTCGTAGTAAAGGGCATAGCGCGCCTCTGGCTGGGGGATCAGCCAATTGATCTGGCCGCGCACCGGCACCACGCTTTCATCCTGCCACAGCGTCCGCGCGCCGTAGCCGGTGCAGTTGACGATCACCCGCTGCGGCAGTTCCAGCACCTGGGCGCGATCGGCAAAGCTGCGGCGTTCCATCCGCCCGCCGCGCAGCAGCACCATGCGCGTCAGCCAGTCGGCATATTCGGAAACGTTGAACACCATCGTCTGGCCGCTGCGCACCGTGCGGTCGGGGAAGGGGTTCGCAGTTCCTTCCAGCATGGGCCAGCGCGGGTTGATATCGCGCAGCCGTGCACCGAGCCGGGCATAGGGACGACTGGCGTCGACATCGGGTTCCTCGCCGCCCGACAGGTTGTACTGCCGCAGGAATTCCACCGGGTCGCCCGCCAGACCGATATGCTGCTGGTGGACCAGCCATGACCGCCGCGCCCACTGTTCCCAGCGGGCATTGGCCGCATCGTCCATCGCGCTGGAAAGGCCCACCCGGCTGCTGGGCGACCAGACACCCGTGGCACGGGCGGAGCGCGTATCGGGCGTGAATTCGGCGGCGTAGATCGACACCTCTGCCCCGGCCTCCAGCAGGCGCAGCGCGGTGGTCATGCCGATGGCGCCAGCGCCGATTACCGCGACCGATGGCCCCGATCCCTGCTCCGCCAGGGCTGCCATGGCCAGCGACACGGCCTGGTCTGCGCAGCCCCAGCTGAGCGACCAGCCCGAGCCGCCGTGGCCGTAGTTGTGAACCACGACCTTTTCCCCTACCGCTTCAGCCTCCAGCCGCGGGCCGCTGGCGCGGAACGGGCGCAGGCACACGGTAACGCGCATCAGGCGCGCCGGGTCGAAGTCCAGCGGGGGCAGGGCGGGGACAAGCGGGCGCGATACCGAAGCCAGGCGACCTGCGGGCGTGCAGGCGGTCAGCAGCCCGGCTGCACCGCTTGCCAGAAATGTCCTGCGCCCCAGCTGCATCGCGCCGCTGCTATTCGGTCGGCAGGAAGTCCGGCACCGACAGATAGCGTTCGCCGGTATCGTAGTTGAAGCCGATCACGCGGGTGCCGCTGGGCAGTTCGGCCACCTTGCTGGCGATCGCCGCCAGCGTCGCGCCTGAGCTGATGCCCACCAGCAGCCCTTCCTCGCGCGCGCAGCGGCGAGCCATTTCCTTGGCCGCCTCGGCATCGACCTGAATTGCGCCATCGATCACGCGGGTGTGCAGGTTGGCAGGGATGAAGCCCGCACCAATGCCCTGGATCGGGTGCGGGCCAGGCTGGCCGCCGGAGATCACCGGCGACAGCGCAGGCTCCACGGCATAGGCTTTCAGGCTGGGCCACTCGGCCTTCAGCGTCTCTGCGCAGCCGGTCAGGTGGCCGCCGGTCCCCACGCCGGTGATCAGCACGGCAGGCGGCGCGTCCGCGAAGTCCGCGATGATCTCGCGCGCGGTGGTGGCGGCGTGAACGGCGACATTGGCGGGGTTCTCGAACTGCTGCGGCATCCAGGCATTGGGGGTGGCGGCCAGCAATTCCTCGGCGCGGGCGAGGGCGCCCTTCATGCCCAGCTCCTTGGGCGTCAGGTCGAAGCTGGCGCCGTAAGCCAGCATCAGGCGACGGCGCTCGATGCTCATGCTTTCGGGCATCACCAGCACCAGCTTGTAGCCCTTGACTGCGGCCACCATGGCCAGACCCACGCCGGTGTTGCCGCTGGTCGGTTCGATGATCGTGCCGCCGGGCTGGAGCGCGCCCGAAGCCTCGGCAGCTTCCACCATGGCCAGGGCGATGCGATCCTTGATCGAACCGCCGGGATTGGCGCGCTCGCTCTTCACCCATACCTCGTGATCGGGGAACAGCCGCGCCAGGCGGATGTGCGGTGTGCCGCCGATCGATTGCAGAACGTTGTCGAACTTCATGGCGCTGGATCCCTCTCGTCGAAATGCGTCGTTGCCGGCGCTATTGGTTCTTGTTCGTACCTGGCCGCGAAAGTGCGGGCGCGGCGCAGTTCGGGGAAGATCACGGCCCACATTGCAGTCACCACGATCGCCCCGACGCCGCCGAAGATCACGGCTCCCACGGTTCCCATGATTGCCGCTGCAAGGCCGGATTGCAACTCGCCCAGTTCGTTGGATGCGGAAATCGCCAGGCCGGAGATGGAGGATACGCGCCCGCGCATCGCATCGGGGGTGTACAGCTGCACCAGCGAGCTGCGGATGAACACCGAGACCATGTCCGCCGCGCCCAGCACGCCCAGCAGCGCCAGCGACAGGTAGAAGTTTTCCGAAACGGCAAAGGCCACGGTGGCCGCGCCGAACACCACCACGGCCCACAGCATCTTCACCCCGACATTTTGCTCCAGCGGACGGAAGGACAGCACCAGCCCCACCACCGCCGCGCCCACGGCGATCGCTCCGCGCATCAGGCCCAGGCCATCGGCCCCCACGCCCAGGATATCGCGCGCATAGACCGGCAGCAGCGCGGTGGCACCCGCCAGGATCACCGCGAACAGGTCCAGCGTGATGCAACCCAGCAGGAAGCGTTCCTGGATGACGAAGCGGAACCCTTCGATCATCTGGCGCACCGGGTGCAACGGTGGGCCTTCGTGGCGGGCGCGCACCGGGCGAATGCTGGAGATCAGCGCCCCCGAAGCCAGCAGCAGCGCCACGGAAAGCAGGTAGGGCAGCCAGTTGTGCTGCTCGAACAGCAGGCCGCCGACGAAGGGGCCGGATACGGTGCCGGCTTGCCACGACATCGATCCCAGCGCGATGGCGCGCGGCAGCAGCCGGGCGGGCACTATATTGGGCGCGATGGCGGACAGGGCAGGGCCGTTGAACACCCGCGCCGCGCCATGCATGGCGGCAAGGCCGAAGATAATCGGCAGGTTGAGCGCATCGTTCCAGGTGAACAGTGCCAAGGCGGTGGCAATGCTGGCGTCGATCAGGTTGGCGAACAGCACCACCCGGCGCCGGTCAAAGCGGTCCGCCGCCAGCCCCGCCAACGGCGTCAGCAGCAGCAGCGGCACGAACTGCACCAGTCCCAGCAGACCTAGCTGGAAGGCAGCTTCCGGCCGGGTCATGCCATAGTCCGAACGGGCGATGTCGTATGTCTGGTAGCCGATCAGCACCACCATCGAGATGGTGGCGAAGGTGGCGAGAAAGCGCGCCATCCAGAACCGCCGGTAGTCGGCAATCTGAAGCGGAGTGGTGGGCTCGGTCACGCCCGAGCCATGGCAGCGCCGCGGGCGCTTGCCAAGTTAGCTAATGTTGCAAGGCGAAAAGAGTTTAGCTGCGGCGACGCAGCGCCGGATTGGGCTGCATTTCGGCAATCATGGTCTGAAAATCGTCGAGCCGGATGATGCGCTCGAACTGAAAGCCCGCGCGATCTTCGGTGATCCAGATGCAATAGGCTTCGATCCGGCCCACGCCGGGCAGGCGGATGATCATGCGATCACCACGATTTACGCCCGGCACCGCCGCGATCATGAACCCGTGCGCCGAAATGTTGGAGATGCGCATGGTCACGTCACCATGCTGCAAATGCTCGGCAATCACCGAATAGTCGACCGGATGCCGCGTCGACCGCCGCAAGTCGGTGACAGAAAGTTGCGCCCCAGCTGCCATGCCCGTTTGACTCCCGAGAATTAGGTCAGACAGGCTTGGTGACTGGAAATGGTGGAATTTTGGTAAAGCGTGCCAGTTCTTGCAACAGACACTAGGCGCCGCGCAGCACCCCGTGGCGCTTCTTGCCCAGGCTCAGGCGCGCTTCCGCGCCACTGGCCAGCTCCACCAGGTGGGCAGGATCGCTGATGACCTGGTCGTCCAGCTTCACCGCGCCTTCGGCCAGCTTGCGCTTGGCTTCGCCGTTCGACTGGGTGAAGCCCAGCGCGGTTAATGCCGCGCCCACGCGCAGGCCCTCGGCAGGCACTTCCAGCACCGGCAGGTCTTCCCCCATGCCGCTGCCGGCAAAGGTCGCCTCGGCGGTGGCGCGGGCGGAGGCGGCGGCGCTTTCCCCGCGCACCATCTTCGTCACCTCGTCCGCCAGGATCACCTTGGCGGCGTTGATCTCGCTGCCTTGCAGGGCTTCCAGCCGGTCGATCTCGTCCAGCGGCAGGTCGGTGAACAGGCGCAGGAACTTGCCCACGTCGCGGTCGTCGGTGTTGCGCCAGTACTGCCAGAAATCGTAGGCGGGCAGCTGCTCTTCGTTGAGCCAGACCGCGCCCGATACCGACTTGCCCATCTTCTGACCGTCAGCGCGGGTCACCAGCGGGCCAGTCACGCCGAACACTTCCTTGCCGTCGACCCGGCGGGTCAGCTCGATGCCGTTGACGATGTTGCCCCACTGATCGCTTCCGCCCAGCTGCAACTGGCAGCCATAATCGCGTGCCAGCATCAGGAAATCGTATGCCTGCATGATCATGTAGTTGAATTCGAGGAAGGTCAGCGGCTGTTCGCGATCGAGCCGCAGCTTCACCGAATCGAAGGTGAGCATCCGGTTGATGGTGAAATGCTGGCCCACCTGCCGCAGCAGTTCGATGTAGCCCAGCTTGCTCAGCCAGTCGTCGTTGTTGATCAGCAGCGCGCCGGTTTCGCTGTCGTCGAAGCGCAGGATCTTCTGGAAGCTGCCCTTGATCGAGGCGATGTTGCTTTCCAGCACCGCGTCAGTGAGCATCTGGCGGGTTTCGTCCTTGCCGCTGGGATCGCCCACCTTGGCCGTGCCGCCGCCCATGATCACGATCGGGCGATGGCCCGCCTGCTGCACCCGGCGCAGCAGCATGATCGAAGCGAGGTTACCGATGTGCAGCGAAGGCGCAGTCGGGTCGAATCCGACATAGGCCGTAACGGTCTGCCGCATGGCAAGGGCATCCAGTCCCGCCGGATCGGTGACCTGATGGACATGGCCGCGCTCGGCCAGCAATTGCAGAAGATCGGATTCGTAGGTCGTCATCTCGGGGGATTTGGCGTCTAGTTAATGAGGAACGGGGGCGCGTAGCACGGGGATTTGCAGTTGCAAACGCATGATCTGGTCGCACATGCGGCGTTCCCACCGCTGGCGGTCCGCCGGGTGGAAGCCAAGATACTCTCGATGACGGACAACTGGATGCGCCTGCGCTGGCGCATCGATGGCGTGGGCAAGCTGGTAGTGCCGTCCTTCGCGGGCAAGGGCCGGGCAGACAACCTGTGGAAGACCACCTGCTTCGAACTGTTCATGATGCCGCGCGATGGCAGCGGAAGGTACAGCGAATTCAACCTGTCGCCGTCCGAACGCTGGGCCGCTTACGACTTTGCCGGATACCGCGAAGGCATGGCCGAACGCCCGTTTGCCCGTGAACCCGATTGCTCCATGCGCACCGGGCTGGCCACCGCGATCTTCGATGCCAGCCTGCCGCGCGTGCAGATGCCCGAAGCCCCCTGTTCGATCGGCCTTTCGGCGGTGATCGAGGAAGAGGGCGGGGTGAAAAGCTTCTGGGCCATCTCGCATCACAAAGAAGCGCCCGATTTCCACGATCCCGCTTGCTTCGAAGGCTCACTTGCGCGAACCCGCGCTGCATGAAATTCGGAATAGACCGGCTGCTGGCCGAACCTGACCTGCAAGACGCGCTGAAGGGGCGGCGGGTGGCGCTTGTCGCGCATCCGGCCTCCGTCACGGCAGACCTGACTCACAGCCTGGATGCGCTGATCGCGGCTGGCGTGAACGTCACCAGCGCCTTCGGCCCGCAGCACGGGTTGAAGGGCGACAAGCAGGATAACATGGTGGAGACCGCCGACGAGACCGATCCGGTCTACGGCATCCCGGTCTTCTCGCTTTACGGCGAAGTGCGCCGCCCCACCGGGCAGATGATGTCGAGCGCGGACGTGTTCCTGTTCGACCTGCAAGACCTGGGCTGCCGCATCTACACCTTCGTCACCACGCTGCTCTACCTGCTGGAAGAGGCGGCCAGGCACGGCAAGAGCGTGTGGGTTCTCGACCGGCCCAATCCCGCCGGGCGGCCGGTGGAAGGCACGCTGTTGCTGCGGGGCTACGAAAGCTTCGTCGGCGCCGCGCCTATGCCCATGCGCCACGGGCTGACCATGGGCGAGATGGGCCACTGGTTCATCCGCCACTTCGGGCTAGACGTGGATTATCACGTGGTGACGATCCACGACTGGCTGCCCGAGGAAGCGCCCGGCTTCGGCTGGCCTTCAAGTCGCATCTGGATCAACCCCTCGCCCAACGCCGCCAATCTCAACATGGCGCGCGCCTATGCCGGCACCGTGATGATCGAAGGCGCCACGCTGAGCGAGGGCAGGGGTACCACCCGCCCGCTGGAAGTGCTGTTCGGCGCGCCCGATGTCGATTCCGCTGCCGTGCTGGCAGAGATGCAGCGCATGGCACCTGATTGGCTGGCAGGCTGTGCCTTGCGCCCCTGCTGGTTCGAACCGACCTTCCACAAGCACAAGGGCCAGTTGTGCAACGCGCTGATGATCCACGCCGAAGGATCGTTCTACGATCACCACGCGTTCCGCCCCTGGCGCTTGCAGGCGCTGGCCTTCAAGGCAATCCGCAATGTCTATGCGGACTATCCGATCTGGCGCGGGCTGGATTTCAAGTACGAATATACGGAAGGCCACTTGGCCATCGACGTGATCAACGGCGGCCCTGCCTTGCGCGAATGGGTGGACGATCCTGCCGCCGCACCGCACGATCTCGACCAGCTGGCCAGCATTGACGAAGCGCAATGGCGTGCCGAGGTTGCCGATCTATTGCTCTACTGAACACGCAACGAGCCAAGGGAGAGGCCATGCTCACGCTTTACAGTTTCGGACCCGGTGCCAACTCACTGAAGCCCATGCTGACGCTGTTCGAGAAGTTCACGCTGGGCGAACAGTTCACCATCCGCCAGCTCGATCCGCGCAAGTTCGAACATCACGAAGACTGGTTCAAGGCGATCAATCCGCGCGGGCAGGTGCCGGCGCTGGAGGATGGCGGCAGGATCGTCACCGAATCCACGGTGATCTGCGAATACCTGGAAGACGCGCACCCCACGCCGGTGAAGCTGCGCCCCGATGACTACTACGACCGCGCCGAAATGCGCGTGTGGACCAAGTGGGTGGACGAATACTTCTGCTGGTGCGTTTCCACCATCGGCTGGCACTGCCACGTGTCGAAGATGGTCGAAAACCTCTCCGACGACGAGTTCGAAGCCATGGTTGCGCGCATCCCGGTGTTCGAACAGCAAGTGAAATGGCGCCGCGCCCGCGAAGGCTTCCCGCAAGACCTGCTGGACGAGGAAATGCGCAAGATCGCCTATTCCGTCCGCAAGCTGGATGATCACCTGGCGAACCACGAATGGCTGGCGGGCGGCATGTTCACGCTGGCCGACATCTGCAACTTCTCGGTGGCGAACGGGATGCAGTTCGGCTTTGCCGAGCTGGTGAACAAGGACGACACCCCGCACCTGGTCCGCTGGATCGACGCGATCAACGCGCGTCCGGCGACGCAGGAGATGTTCGCCAAGGTGCCGCGCGAGTTCTGAGCAATCGAAGGGGCGTTAAACGCTCGCTAACCATGTCGCGGTAAGCCAGCTGCTGGAAACAGGAGTTGGTTCGCTTCATGGAACTCAATGCAATCTCCGCGCCGAAGCATTCGGGCATTGACGATATCTCGCTTTACTGCGGCGAGGTGGCCGTCGGCTGCTCTGGCGTGGCGGGTGTGGTTCAGGAACTGATCGAATCGTTCGGCGCGCTGCACCAGCAGCAGCAATCGCTGACCGGCACAGTGCGCGCGCTGGAGGAAGACCAGCTCAGCGTTACCGATGCCTGCGATGAAGCGCGGCTGCTGTCGCGCCGGGCCATCGAACGCCTCAACGACGGGCGCGACCAGATCAGCCAGTCGATCGCGCAGATCGCCACTCTGATGGGCGCGGTGCAGACGCTGACCCGCCATGTCACCGGCTTTGCCTCCGCCATGGAACAGGTGAAGCAGACCTCGCTGGAAATCAGCGAGATTGCCGATCGCACCAATATCCTGGCCCTGAACGCCGCCATCGAGGCCGCCCGCGCGGGAGATGCCGGGCGCACCTTCGCCGTGGTGGCGACCGAGGTGAAGGACCTGTCGGGCCAGGTCCACCGCGCCAGCGACGAGATCACCCGCACCATCGACGCCCTGTCGCGCGAGGCCGACGAGGTGATCGACAAGATCAACGACGGCGCCGAAGCCAGCCGCAAGGCCGAGGAATCGGTGGGCGCCATCGAAAGCAGCATTGCCCAGGTCTGCGACCTGATTGCCGAAGTGGACGCGCAGAACGACCAGATCGTCAGCAACACCGGCACCATCAGCAAGCACGTGCACAAGGTGCAGGACGTGCTCGACAGCTTCAACGAGGCTGCCGTCGACGGCGGCAAGCGCCTGACGCACGTCCACGAACGGATCGAGGTGCTCGAACTTACCGCCAGCGGCATGTTCGATGCGCTGGTGAAGGCGGGCCTCTCGCCCGAGGACAACCTGATGGTACAGACCGCGCAGGAACGCGCCGCCGCCATCGCCAAGGTTACCGAGGAAGCCATTGCCGCAGGCGAGATCAGCATGAATGCGCTGTTCGATACCGACTATCGCGAAGTGCCGGGCAGCAATCCGCGGCGTTACCGCACCACGCTCAGCGACTGGTCGGACCGGGCCTGGCAGCCGCTGCTAGACCGCTTCACCGATAGCGACGCGCGCATCACCGCCTGCGCCTGCACCGACATGAACGGCTTCCTGCCCACGCACCTGTCGCGCCATTCGCGCGCGCCCACGGGCAACGTGGCGCACGATACGCAGTTCTGCCGCAACGGACGCAAGATCCTCGATCCCATCGACAAGCGCGCCAAGCAGAGCAACGACGCCTACATGATGGCGGTCTATCGCCAGGAAGGCGACGGCAAGACCTACAAGGTAGTGCGCAACGTCTATGTTCCGCTGGTGATCAACGGGCGGCGCTGGGGCGACGTGGAGCTGGCCTACAGCCTCGACTAGCCCTGCTTGCGGCTGAGCTGGCGCATGGCGTCATCCAGCCCGTCCAGCGTCAGCGGATACATCCGGTCACCCATCAGCTGGCGGATCAGCTTGGTCGACTGCGAATAGCCCCACAGGTCCTTGCGCACGGGGTTGAGCCAGGCCACCGCCGGATAGGTATTGGTCACCCGCTGCAACCACACCTCGCCCGCTTCCTCGTTGGTGTGTTCCACCGATCCGCCGGGCCAGGCGATCTCGTAGGGGCTCATCGCCGCATCACCCACGAACACGATCTTGTAGTCGTGGCCGTACTTGTGCAGCAGGTCCCAGGTAGGGATGCGCTCTGACCAGCGGCGGGAATTGTCCTTCCACACACTCTCGTAGAGGCAGTTGTGGAAGTAGTAGAATTCGAGGTTCTTGAACTCGCTGGTGGCGGCGCTGAACAGTTCCTCCGTCGCCTTGACGTGGTCGTCCATCGACCCGCCCACGTCGAGGAACAGCAGCAGCTTCACCGCATTGTGCCGTTCCGGGCGCATTTTGATGTCGAGCCAGCCCTGCCGCGCGGTACCGGCAATCGTGGCGTCGAGATCGAGTTCGTCAGCCGCGCCTTCGCGGGCGAAGCGGCGCAGGCGGCGCAGCGCCACCTTGATGTTGCGCGTGCCTAACTCGCGCGCGTTGTCGAGATTGGCGAACTCGCGCTTCTCCCACACCTTGATCGCGCGGCGGTGCCTGCTCTCCCCGCCGATGCGCACGCCCGCCGGGTTGTAGCCCGAATGGCCGAAGGGGCTGGTGCCGCCAGTGCCGATCCACTTGTTGCCGCCGTGGTGTTCCTCGTTCTGCTCCTCCAGCCGCTGGCGCAGCGTCTCCATGATTTCGTCCCAGTCGCCCAACTGCTCGATCGCGGCCATTTCCTCAGGACTGAGGTACTTCTCCGCCACCGCGCGCAGCCATTCGGCGGGGATGTCGACCGGCTGTTCGCCAAGGTCGGAGAACACACCCTTGAACACCCGCTGGAACACCTGGTCGAAACGGTCGAGCAACCCTTCGTCCTTCACATAGGTGGCGCGGGCGAGGTAGTAGAACTCTTCCGGCCGCCGCTCGATCACCTCGGCATCGAGCGCCTCGAGCAGCGTCAGGTGCTCCTTCAGGCTGGCGGGAATGCCCGCGCTGCGCAGTTCGTCAAGGAAGTTGAGGAGCATGGCCGCAGCCTGCCTAGCGCCCTTCGCGCCGAGCCATGAAGGCGAGGCGCTCGAACAGCATGATATCCTGCTCGTTCTTCAACAACGCGCCGTGCAGCGGGGGGATGGCCTTGGTGGGATCGCGGTTCTGCAACACTTCCAGCGGCATGTCCTCCACCAGCAGCAGCTTGAGCCAGTCGAGCAGTTCGGACGTGCTCGGCTTCTTCTTGAGGCCGGGCACTTCGCGCAGCTGGTAGAACACCTCCAGCGCCTGCGCGACCAGGCGCTGCTGGATGCCGGGGAAGTGGACGTCGACGATCGCCCGCATCGTCTCGGGATCGGGAAACTTGATATAGTGGAAGAAGCAGCGGCGCAGAAAGGCGTCGGGCAGTTCCTT
>JAGREI010000087.1 GCA_020446625.1 Erythrobacter sp. | reverse complement strand
AAGAGCCACGCGATGACCGGCTTCCGCATCGGCGTCGCCACCGGCCCGGCATGGCTGGTGGGTGCCATGGGCAAGCTGCAAAGCAATTCCAGCGGCAATCCCGCCAGCATTTCGCAGGCCGCCGCCGTTGCCGCCTTCGAAGGCCCGCAGGACTTCCTGACAGACTGGCGCGAAGCGTTTCGCCGCCGCCGCGACCTGGTAGTGGCGCGGGTGAACGCGATCCCCGGCCTGTCCACTCCGGTGCCGGACGGGGCCTTCTACTGCCTGGTCGACGCAGCGCCGCTGATGGGCCGTTTCGACGGCGACGATGGCAAGCTGGCGCTGCACCTGCTCGATCATGGTGTCGCCACGGTTGCGGCCAGTGCTTTCGGCGGCAAGGACGGCTTCCGCATCAGCTTTGCCGCGGACGAGGCGGTGCTGGTTGCGGCGCTGGACCGGATCGCCGCCGCCCTCAGCTAACCTCCGTTTGTCCTGATCCTGTCGAAGGGCTAGGGGCATTGGCCATGAACATCCCCATCCTTTTCGAAGACGGTGAAGCCCTGGTCATCGACAAGCCCGCCGGGCTGCCGATCGAACGCCCGCGCAAGGGCGGCGCCAGCCTGGAAGACCACCTCGACCAGCTCAAGCTGGGCTTCCAGCGCGCCCCGCAGGCGGTCCACCGGCTCGACACCGATACCTCGGGTTGCCTGCTACTGGCGCGCAACCCCAAGTCGCTGAAACGCTTCAACGCGGCCTTCGAGGAACGGCTGGTGGAGAAGACCTACCTCGGCATCGTCGCCGGGCCGGTGCAAGGCGACGAAGGCACGATCGAACTGGCGCTCAGCAAGATCAGCAGCGAGGCCAAGGGCTGGCGCATGATCGTGGCCAGGAAGGGCAAGCCCGCGATCACGCACTGGACCAAGCGCGCCGAACTGCCGGGCGGGCTGACGCTGGTGGAATTCCGCCCCGAAACCGGCCGCACCCACCAGATCCGCGTCCACGCCGAACATGCCTTTGGCCGCGCGCTGCTGGGCGATCCGGTCTACGGCCACAAGGATGCGCGCGTCACGCGCACCATGCTCCACGCCAGCAGGCTGGTGGTGCCGCGCGAAGGCAAGGATCCCGTGATGGCAGAGGCTCCGCTGCCCGCCGACTTCACTGGCCTGGGGGCGGCGTGATGAGCCAGGCCCTCGAGACCCTGCTCTCGCGGGCCAATGCCATTGCCGAGGAAAGCTTCATCACCGCCTCCGGCCCCGGCGGGCAGAACGTCAACAAGGTGGCGACCGCGGTGCAGCTGCGGGTCAACGTGTACGCCCTCGGCCTGACGCCGGCAGTGTTCCACCGGCTGAAGGACCTTGCCGGCAGCCGCCTCAACCAGGCGGGCGAGATCGTGCTCGATGTGCGCACCCACCGCACGCAGGAGGCCAACCGCCGCGAAGCGCGCGAGCGGCTGGGCGAAATGCTCGAATCGGCGCTGGTGGAACCCAAGAAGCGCGCCAGGAGCCGGGTGAACCGCGTGGGCAAGGTGAAGCGCCTCGCCAGCAAGAAGGCGCACGGAGAGAAAAAGGCGCTGCGCGGCAAGGTGGACCTGTAGGGCCACGCTTGACTTTCGGGTGATTCTCGCCCAGAGGCGCGCGCTTGAAGGGCGGCGCGCTGCGTCGCCTCAGTTGTTTCGGGCCGCTATGGCCCCCTTAAGATAGATCGAAGGCAAGACCATGGCGAAGCCCGCAACCATCAAGATCCGCCTGAACTCGACCGCGGACACCGGCCACTTCTATGTGACCAAGAAGAACCCGCGCAACCACACCGAGAAGTTCACCTTCCGCAAGTACGATCCGATTGCCAAGAAGCACGTCGAGTACAAGGAAGGGAAGATCAAGTAAGAGCCGTCCGGCTCCGCTTGATTTATGAACACCGGGAACCGCCGGAGTTCAGTGACAGTTCAATGCTCCACGACTAGAGGCTGAGAGCATGAACACCACCAAACCGAAAATGCGCGTCACCCTGGCCCTGGCCGGTGCGCTGACGCTTGCCCTGCCCGCTGCGCTGACGCTGCCCGCCGCCCCCGCTGCCGCGCAGCGCACCGAGGCTGACCAGCTCGACCGCGCCACCCGCGCGCTGCGGGCGATCACCACCATGCGCGCGGACTTCACCCAGACCGATCGCAACGGCAATACGCTGTCGGGCGTGCTGACGCTGAAGAACCCCGGCAAGATCCGCTTCCAATACGGCGAGGACACCAACATGCTGGTGGTCTCGGACGGGCGCGCGCTGACCTTCGTCGATTACGAGGTGAGCCAGGTCGAACGCTATCCCATCGGTGATTCGCCGCTGGGCGCCCTGCTCGATCCCAACCGCGACATGCGCCGCTATGGCACGCTGCAACGCGCCAGCGGCGGCGTGGTGAGCATCGTGGTGGCCGATCCCAACCGGCCCGAATTCGGCCAGATCACGCTCATCTTCCAGGAAATGGCCTCGGCCCCTGGCGGGCTGCAACTGGCCAGCTGGGTGGCGCTCGATTCGCAGAACCAGCGCACCACGGTGCGGCTGCGCAACCACCAGTACGGCATGGCCGTGCCCGACAGCCAGTTCCGCTATCGCGATCCGCGCCGCACCACCCGTCGCCCCGGATAAACACCCCAAGGGCGAACGGTTGTAAATTTGCGACAGAAAGTGCGCTTTATTCATTGGCGAGACAGGCGCCAGCCCCTACTTAGGAAGCATAGATGCGAGGAGAGGCGGGTTTCCCCCCTGTTGCCCTGATCCTCATTCAATCCGCGCATCTTGTGTAGCGTGACGAACGCTCGAAAACGAACCCCCGTCGCACATGCCCCCGCGACGGGGGTTTTTTTATCGCGCTTGGCCGACTAGGTGCAGCCGATGGTTAGTATCGCCACCTGGAACATCAATTCGGTCCGCTTGCGGATGGGGCTGGTCGAGCAATTCCTGCGCGAGGACGCGCCCGACGTGCTGTGCCTGCAAGAGATCAAGTGCCAGGCGCACCAGTTCCCGGCCAAGGCTTTTGCCGATCTCGGCTATGTCCACCAGGCGGTGCACGGGCAGAAGGGCTACCACGGTGTCGCCACGGTCAGCCGGATTCCCATGCAGGAATTCTCCCGCCACGACTGGCAGGACAATGGCGAGGCGCGCCATGTCGGCGTGGAATTCCCCTCGCTGGGCGGGCTGGTGCTGGAAAACGTCTACATTCCCGCCGGCGGCGACGAGCCCGACCGCGAGAAGAACCCCAAGTTCGGGCAGAAGCTCGACTTCCTCGAACGGATGACGCGCTGGGCGGAAAAGGTCGACCGGCCCACGCTGCTGGTGGGCGATTTCAATGTGGCCCCGCTGGAATGCGACGTCTACGATCACAAGGCGCTGCTGAAGGTGGTCAGCCACACGCCGATCGAGGTGGAGACGCTGGCTGGGCTGCAAGCCGCGCACCAGTTCGTCGATCTTGGCCGCAAGCACATCCCCGCACCCGAACGCAACTATTCCTGGTGGTCCTACCGCACATACTGGCAGGGCAAGGATCGCGGGCGGCGGCTGGATCACATGTGGGCATCGCCCGATCTCGCCGCGCAGAGCCGCGCGCACCGCTTTGTCGAGCACACGCGCACCTGGGAACAGCCGAGCGACCACGTCCCGCTGGTGACGGAGTTCGACCTCTGAGCGGTCATGCCTCCCCCGAACGCCGGGTGGCGCAGGCGATCGACGCCTTGCGCCACGGCTGGCCGATCAAGGTGGGGGACGCACCCGTGCTGCTGCCGGTGGAAAGCGCCTATGCCAGCACGGCACAGTCCACGCACATGCTGATCTCCGCCGCGCGGGCCGAGACGTTGAAGCTTACCAACCAGCGCCCCGCCGCCGATGGCCATTCACCGGTGCTGCTGCGTGCCGCCGAACCGCTCGACGTGCCGCACGCGCTGGCGATTGCCGATCCCGCGCTCGATTCGGTCAACCCGCTCAAAGGCCCGTTCCTGGCCGAGCCGCTGGCCTGGCTGACCGGTGCCAAGGTGGCGCTGGAACTGGCGCGGATCGCGGGCGTGCTCCCCGCCTTCCTGGTCGATCCCGACCCGGCGGGAGAGCCGGTCATGCTCAAGTCAGTGGACCTTGCCGCCTGGGCCGATCCGCAGCAGCTGGCGATCGCCACCCGCGCACGCCTGCCGGTGGCGGCAGAGGAAGCGGCGGAGATCGTCATTTTCCGCAGCCCCGGCGACATGCGCGAACACGTGGCGCTGGTGCTGGGCGAGCGGTCGCTCGACCGGGTGCCGCTGGTGCGGCTGCACTCCGAATGCCTGACCGGCGACATCTTCGGCAGCCTGAAATGCGATTGCGGGCCGCAGCTCGATCATGCGCTGGCGGCCATGGCCGAGGAAGGGCGCCAGGGCGGCTGGGGCGTGCTGCTCTACCTGCGGCAGGAAGGGCGCGGCATCGGCCTGGTCAACAAGCTGCGCGCCTATCGCTTGCAGGACGAAGGCGTCGATACGCTGGAAGCCAACCGCCGCCTTGGGCTGCCCGCCGAAGCGCGCGACTTCCCGCTGGCGGCGCGGATGCTCGACCTCCTGGGCGTGGGCGCGGTGCGGCTGATGACCAACAACCCGGAAAAGGTCGCGGCGCTGGAGGCGGCAGGCGTGGAGGTGACCCAGCGCGTCCCCCACCAGCTGCCCGCCAACCCGCACAACGCCCGCTACCTCGACACCAAGCGCGACAAGGCGGGGCATTTGCTGCTGTGATCCGCGAGGAACGCCGCGGCGACGAAGCCGCCGTGCGCCAGCTGGTGGCGGCGGCCTTCGCGGACGAACCGCATTCTGACGGGTCGGAACCCGAAATCATGGACCGCCTGCGCCGCGACGGCACCCCCATGCTCTCGCTGGTGGCCGACCAGGGCGGCGTTATCTTGGGCCATGTGGCCTTCTCGCCAGTGACGATCGGCGGGGCGGACTGCCACTGGTTCGGCCTTGCCCCGCTGTCGGTCGCGCCAGCGCGGCAGAAGCGCGGGATCGGCACGGCACTGGTGCGCGAGGGGTTGCGACGCCTGGCAGAGCAGGGCGCAAAGGGCTGCGTGGTGCTGGGTGATCCGGCCTATTATGGCCGCTTCGGCTTCGCTGCCGATGCGGACATCAGCTATCCCGGTGTGCCGCCCGAGTACTTTCAGCGCCTGCTGCTGGCGGGCGACATGCCGCGCGGCGCAGTCCGCTACGCCCCCGCTTTCGGTTGACCTAACGGATCACCTCATACCGCGTCAGGCGCGGGTCGAGGGTGTTCTGCCCCACGCCGCCCATGTCGCCTGACCAGTCGGCCACGAAGATCGAGTTGCGGTTGACGCCGGTGGCGAAGCGCGCGTCGTTGCCCACCACTTGCAGCGCCGAACTGTCGTGGCGGCGGCCTTCGGCGGCCACGGCGATGAAGGCAGCGTAGTTTTCCTTGTCCTGCCCCTGCACGAACCAGTTGTTGCTGATCTGCCCGCTGGCCCCACCGGGCAGGTCGATCATGTAGTTGGTCTGGCGGCCCGCCGCATCGTCGAAGCTGGACGACGCCACGTCGACGCGGATCGCGCGCGACTTGACGTAATGCCCGCCGCGCCCCTGCTCGAAGCGGCTGTTGGTGATGCGGACGTGGCCGTATTCGCCGGTGTAGATCGAATGCGCGCAGCCGCCGGGGCCGTCGCAGGTGCCAAGCCGGGTGAAGGTGGAGTGGTCGATCACCAGCTGCGCGCCCTGGTCGTCGTGCGTCAGGATGCCCTGCTGGCTGTCGCGGAACCACGATTGCGCCACGGTCAGGTTGCCCTGTTCCAGCCGGATGCCTGCGCCGTTGAAATCGGGTACGCGCATGTTCTCGAACACCAGCCCCGAAACCTCGGCACCGCGCCCGCGCAGCACCAGCGCGGCCTTGCCTTCGCAGGTCACCCCGTCGAACACCGCCGTGCCGGGTTGGGTGGCGAGGAAGGCCACTTCGCCCGCCTGTTGCACCGCGCACTGTTCGTAGCGGCCCGGCGCGATGGCGATCGAGCCCTGGGCATCGCCAATCGCGTCAACCGCGTCCTGCAACCGGTCATAACCGCGCCCGGTTTCCACCACGGTGAAAGGGCGGGTGCGTTCCTGCGCCAGCAGGACGCCGAGCGGGATCGCGGCCACGGCAAGCACGGCGACAAGCCCGACCAGCTTAAGCGGGGCTCGCATGGCGGGAGGGCGCGTGGCGAGAGGGCGGACGGATTGCGTCATCATGGGCCTGCCCTAGCGCAAAAGGGTTAAGGCCCCGCAAAGGGTGGCCTCAGCTCACCGCAGGCATCACTTCGGTGGCGAACAGTTCGGCGGAACGCGTCACTTGCGCCACGGTCAGGTTCCCGAAGGCGAGCTGGGCGAGCAGGTAGGTAAAGCCCGCGCTGGCGGCCTCTGCCTGGACATAGGCGCGCACGGTGGCGGGCGACCCGGCGCAGGCGGCGCCGGTGGCGACCAGCGCATCCCAGTTCGCGGGGAAATTGCGCACGAAGGGATTGTCGCCCCCGCGCTTCTCCCACAGGTGGACGAAGTTGGCGCGCCAGCGGTCAAACGCCGGGCGGGCGATCGCCAGCGCTTCGGCATCGGTATCCGCGACAACGATGTGCCGCCCCACGCCGATCAGCGGCATGGTCGCCGGATCGCCGCCATCGGCCGCATAGGCCGCGCGGTAGGCCGCAACCAGCGCCCGCATCGGCTCACCCGGCAGCAGGGTGACGATGTTCACCCGCGCCTTTGCACAGTGTTCCATCGAGGCCAGGGTATTGGTGCCGTACCACAAGGGCGGATGCGGCTGCTGCACGCAGGGCTGCACCATGGGCACGTCGTCGAAGGTGAAGAACCTGCCCCGGTGATCGAGGCGCGGCTGGGTGAGGCCCTTCAGCAGCACCTCCAGCGCCTCGTCCGCCAGTTCGCGCTGGTCGGCCATGTCGACGCCGTAGAAGCCCATCTCGATGGGCGAGATGCCGCGGCCATAGCCCAGCTCCAGCCGCCCGCCCGACAGCGCATCGAGCGTGCCGACCTCCTCGATCAGCCGCAGCGGGTGGTACAGCGGCAGCAGGTAGACCAGCGGCCCGAACCGCAGGCGGCGGGTGCGCTGCGCCAGCGCGGCAAGGAACATGCCGGGGCTGGGCGCATGACCCAGCGGGGTGCCGTGGTGTTCGGCCACGTGATAGGCGTGGAAGCCCAGCCGGTCATAGGCTTCGGCCATCTGCAACCGCGCTTCGAGATGGTCCGCCAGCGGCAGGCCCGATTCGTCAACGTGGTCGAACACCCCGAACTTCATTCCTCACCCCTCCTTCGGCGGCCGACCACGACGCGGCGGTTCGGGCCGCGCCACCTTGATCCCGCGCCGTTCCAGCGCCTCGCGCAGCAGCATCTCGATCTGCGCGTTCACGCTGCGCAGTTCTGACGCGGCAAGGCGCTCCACGCAATCGTGGAGCGCCGGATCAAGCCGCAGGGGATAGGCTTTCTTCTGCGCCATCGCCTTACTGGTAGAGCGAACCTGCGTTCACCACCGGGTTCACCTCGCGTTCGCCGCAGAGCACCACCATCAGGTTGGACACCATGGCGGCGCGGCGTTCATCGTCGAGGTGGACGATCTCGTCCTCGCTCAGCTTTTGCAGCGCCATCTCCACCATGCTGACCGCGCCCATCACCAGCTTGGCGCGCGCGGCGATCACCGCTTCGGCCTGCTGGCGGCGCAGCATGGCCCCGGCGATCTCGCTGGCATAGGCGAGGTGCGTGAGGCTGGCCTCGTCCACCACCACGCCCGCCACGGCCAGGCGTTCGTTGAGTTCGGCCTGCAATTCGGCATTCACCACCTCGGGGCTGCCGCGCAGCGTCGTCTCGTTCTCCTCGAAATCGTCGTAGGGATGGCGCGCGCCGACAGAGCGCAGGCCCGCCTCGATCTGGATGTTCACGAATTCCTTGTAATCGTCGACGTCGAACACCGCCTGCGCGGTGTCGCGCACGCGCCAGACCACGTTGCAGGCCACGTCGATCGGGTTGCCGCGCTTGTCGTTGATCTTGATGCGTTCGGAATGGACGTTGTGCGCGCGCACGTTCACCTTCTTGCGGGTCATCCACGGCAGCACCCAGCGCAGCCCCTCGGTGCGGTCGGTCCCCTTGTATTCACCGAACATGGTGATCACCGCGCCCTGGTTGGGCTGGATCATGTAGAACCCGCACCAGGCCAGGAAGCCCGCGATCAGGCCAAGCACGGCCAGGATCACGGGCATGGGCGAACCGCCCACCTGGGCAATGCTGATGCCGTGGAGCAGCCCCAGCACCGATGCCACGGTCAGGGCCAGCGCCACCAGCAGCATCAGGTAACCGTTGTAGCCGCTGGCCGAAACCTCCCGGCTGCGCGCCATGGGGGTGTGGTTGTCACTCATCGCGAATCTCCTGTTGCGATATAATTATGATATCATATTTATCGCGCGGCCAGGTGATTTCAAGCGAAATCGGATGCGGCCCTCAATTGTCGCGGATCGCCTTCAGGAAGGCTTCGCCATAGGCGGCCAGCTTCTTCTCGCCCACGCCGGGAATCTGCGCCAGGTCGGCGCGGCTGGCGGGGCGCTGGGTGGCCATGGCGCGCAGCACGGCATCGTGAAACACCACGTAGGGCGGCACGCCCGCCTGCGCGGCCAGATCGCGGCGCAGCGCACGCAGGGCATCGAACAGCGGATCGCCCACCGGGTTGGGCGCCAGGTCGCGGATGCGGCGACCGCCTTCCTTGCGCGCGGGCGGCGGGCGCACGATCGACACCGCCGACTGGCCCTTCAGGATCGCCCGCGCGTCACCCGCCAGGTGCAGCCCACCGTGCTCGTTGGCCACCAGGCTGCCGCGCGCCTGCAAGGCACGGGCGAGCGGCTGGAGCAGCCGCGCCTCCTCGCCCTCGACGATGCCGAACACGCTCAGCTGGTCATGCCCGCGCTGGCGCACGCGATCGTCGTCAGCGCCGATCAGCACCTTCTGCAAGTGGCCGAAGCCGAAGCTCTGCCCGGTGCGATAGGCGGCACTCAGCAGCTTGCGCGCCAGTTCGGTAACCTCGACCACTTCCGGCGCGTCGAGACAGTTGTCGCAATTGCCGCACTTCGGCGGCGGATCCTCGCCAAAGTGGCGCAGCAGCACGGCGCGGCGACAGCCTGCCGTCTCCACCAGCCCGGCCAGGGCATCCAGCCGCGCGCGCTCGCCTTGCCGCCGTGCCTCCTCCACTTCGGCCAGACGCTGGCGCGCCTGCACGAAATCGCCCGCGCTCCACAGCATCAGCGCCAGCGACGGATCGCCGTCGCGCCCGGCGCGGCCGG
>JAGREI010000086.1 GCA_020446625.1 Erythrobacter sp. | reverse complement strand
TGGCCGCCAAGCTGGCCGCCCGCGCGCGGCGCCACTGGGGCGCCAGCAGCTATTACCGCAAGCTGGGCCGGATGCTGTTCCTCGCCGCCCGCCCCGATAAGCGTTACCGCGTGTTCGAACGCTTCTATCGCCTGCGCCAGCCGTTGATCGAACGCTTCTATGCCGGGCGATCGACCATGAGCGACAAGGCGCGCATACTTGCAGGACGGCCACCGGTTCCGCTATCGGGCGCGCTCTCGGCGCTTACCGGACAGGCCGCGCCGCTTCTCGATCCAGCCCGGAAAGGCCCCAGATGAAAGGTTGGGCATGACCAGTCCCGAAGGTCGCACCGCCTGCGTGATCGGCGCCGGTTTCGGCGGACTGGCGCTCGCCATCCGCTTGCAGTCCGCCGGTATCGCCACCACCTTGGTGGAAGGCCGCGACAAGCCCGGCGGGCGCGCCTACCACTGGCAGCAGCATGGTTTCACCTTCGATGCCGGTCCCACCGTCATCACCGATCCCGATTGCCTGAAGCAGCTGTGGGCGCTGACCGGGCATGACATGGCCGAAGACCTGGAACTGATGCCGGTCATGCCGTTCTACCGCCTCAGCTGGCCCGACGGCACGCATTTCGACTATTCGAACGACGAGGCCGAACTGCGCAAGCAGATCATCAAGCTCGATCCGGGCGACGTGGCGGGATACGATGCCTTCCTCGACTATTCCGCCGGAGTCTATCGCGAAGGCTACCTGCGGCTGGGCACGGTGCCCTTCCTCGACTTTGCCAGCATGGTGAAGGCCGCCCCGGCGCTGGCGAAATACCAGGCCTGGCGCTCGGTCTATTCGGTGGTGTCGAAGTACGTCCGCAACGAGAAGCTGCGCGAGGCACTGAGCTTCCACACCCTGCTGGTGGGCGGCAACCCGATGAAGACCAGCAGCATCTATGCCCTGATCCACAAGCTGGAAAAGGACGGCGGCGTATGGTGGGCGCGCGGCGGCACCAACCGCCTGATCGCCGGGATGGTGCGCCATTTCGAACGGCTGGGCGGCACGGTGCGGCTGGGCGATCCGGTGACGCGGGTGGAAACCGAAGGCAAGCGGGTGAAGGCCGTCCACTGTGCCAGCGGCTGGAACGGCAAGTTCGACGCTGTGGCCAGCAATGCCGATATCGTCCACTCCTATCGTGATCTTCTGGGCGACAGCTTCCGCGGCAAGACCTTTGGCAAGAAGCTGGTGAAGAAGAGCTTCTCCCCCAGCCTTTTCGTGGTGCACTTCGGCGTCGAAGGCAGCTGGCCCGGCGTGCCGCACCATTCGATCCTGTTCGGCCCGCGCTACAAGGGGCTGCTGGAAGACATCTACGATCGCGGCGTGCTGCCTTCCGATTTCTCGATCTACCTGCACCACCCCACCGTTACCGATCCCAGCATGGCGCCCGACGGCAAGAGCACCTTCTACGCGCTGGTGCCGGTGGCCCACATGGGCAAGATGCCGATCGACTGGGACACGGTCGGCCCGGTGCTGGAAAAGCGCGTGCTCGACGAGGTCGGCCGCCGCCTGATCCCCGATATCCATGACCGCATCGTGACCAAGTTCCACTATACGCCCAAGGACTTCGGGCGTGACCTCAACGCCCACCTCGGCTCTGCCTTCAGCCTCGAACCCGTGCTGACCCAAAGCGCCTGGTTCCGCGGCCACAACCGCGACGACGTGATCGAGAACTTCTACCTCGTCGGCGCGGGAACGCACCCCGGCGCGGGTATTCCCGGCGTGGTGGGAAGTGCTAAGGCCACCGCCGGACTGATGATTGGGGACCTGTCCATATGAAACGCCTCGCCGTCTATTGCGGCTCCGCCTCGCCGCCCGATCCGCGTTACCTTGCGCTCGCCCGCGAAACCGGCGCGATGTTGGCTGCGCGCGGGATCGGGGTGGTCTATGGCGGCGGCAAGGCGGGGCTGATGGGGGCGCTCGCTTCCGGCGCGCTTGAGGCCGGGGGCGAAGTGATCGGGGTGATCCCGCAGGCGCTGAAGGACATGGAGGTGGCCAACCTCGACTGCACCGAGCTGCACGTGGTCCAGACCATGCACCAGCGCAAACAGGCCTTCACCGACTTGTCCGATGGCTTCGTCACCCTGCCCGGCGGCGTCGGCACCATGGACGAGCTGTGGGAAGCGGTCAGCTGGGCGCAGCTGGGCTATCACGCCAAGCCCGTGGGGCTGCTCAACGCCTTCGGCTATTACGACGGGCTGGTGCAGTTCAACGCGCACATGGCCGCGACCGGCTTCGTGCGCGAGGCGCATCGCGGGATCGTGATCATCGACGAGGCATTGCCGGGCCTGCTCGACAAGATGGCCGCGTTCAGGCCGGGCAAGACGATCGTGCAGATGCGCGTCGAGGATCTGTGACCCCGAAACGGGTCAAACCCCGCCCGCTGGTGGCCAGCCACGTGGTCAAGCGCACGCCGCGGCAAGTGGGCGGCGGGCGCGCGCGGGCCGAACTGGTGGCCGAAGCGCGCGCCAGCATCGCGGAAGGATCGAAAAGCTTCGCCGTCGCCTCCATGCTGTTCGATCGGATCACCCGCGAACGCGCGCACCTGCTCTATGCCTGGTGCCGCCGCTGCGACGACATTGCAGATGGGCAGGATCATGGCGGCACGCTGAAGCTGGACGGGTCCGACCCGCGCGACCGGGTGCAGGCGATCCGCGTGCTCACCCACCGCGCATTGGAAGGCCAGCCCACCGCCGACCCGGCCTTCGACGCGCTGGGGCAAGTCGCCGCCGAATGCGGCCTTACCCGCGAGATGTGCGACGATGTGATCGACGGCTTCGCGCTCGACGCCGATGGCTGGGTGCCGCGCACCGAGGGCGACCTGATGCGCTATTGCTACCACGTCGCGGGCGCGGTGGGGGTGATGATGGCGCGGGTGATGGGCGTGCCGGCCGATGCCACCGAAGTGCTCGACCGCGCCTGCGACCTCGGCCTTGCCTTCCAGCTCAACAACGTGGCGCGCGACGTGTGGGAGGATGACGCGGCAGGCCGCTGCTACCTGCCCACCGAGTGGCTGGCCGAATTCGACATTCCGCCCGGCCAGCACATGAAGCCGCAGCACCGCGTGGCGCTGGTGAAACTGGCGGCGCGGCTGGTGAAACTGGCCGAAGTCCACGATGCCCAGGCGCGCATCGGCGCGGGGCAGTTGCGCTTCCGCCAGCGGTGGGCGGTGCTGTCCGCCGCCAATATCTACGGCGCGATTGGCGCGGAGGTGGTGCAGCAGGCCGAACTGGCCTGGGACCACCGCGTCCACACCAGCAGCCTGGCCAAGCTGGGCCACGTCATCTCCGCCCTGCGCGAAACGATCACCGGATCGTGGGAACCGCGCCTGACGCCCGAATGGACGCGCGGCAAGCTGATGGTAATGGCGCGCATGGCGCAGCCGATTGCCGATTTCCCGATGACTCCGCTGCGCGACGAGGGCGTGCGGCCGAAGGGCGACTAGCCGCCCACGAACGCCGCCAGCGCCGCCTGTTCCCCGGCGCTCAGGTGCATTCCCAGCTTGGTGCGGCGCCACAGGATGTCTTCCGCGCTGACGGCCCATTCGACCCGGCGCAGGTAAGCGACTTCGGCCTCGCTCAGCCCCGCGCCGAACGAGCGCCCCAGGTCGGTCCAGGCCTTCGCCTCGCCCAGCCAGTCGACCGCGCGGGTGCCATAGGCGCGGCCGATGCGCAGCGCGTCGCGGGGCGAGAGGAAGGGGTATTCCTCGGCCAGCACCTCGATCAGGTGATGCTGCGCGGTCTTGTCGAAATCGCCGCCGGGCAGCGGTTCGTCCATGGTGCGGCACTTGCCTGCCAGCGCCGGGAGCCGCTTGGCCAGCATGTCCACCGCGTGCTGCGCCACGTGGCGGTAGGAAGTGATCTTGCCGCCGTAGATCCCCAGCGAGGGCGCGCCCGCGCCCTTGTCGCTCAAGGCCAGCCGGTAGCCGCGCGTCGCCGCCTCGGGCCGCCCTTCCCCGCCGTCGACCAGCGCGCGCACCCCGGCATAGCTGTAGACCACGTCGGCGGGCGTCACGTCGTGTTCGAAATAGCGGTTCACCGCGTCGAGAAGGTAGCGCACTTCCTCCGCGCTCGCCTCCACCTCGTCGAGCGAGCCCTTGTGGTCGGCATCGGTAGTGCCAACCAGGGTGAAGTCGTTCTCCCACGGGATGGCGAAGCAGATGCGCGTGTCGGGCTGTTGCAGGATATAGGCGCAATCGTGATCGAACAGCCTGGGCACAACGATGTGCGAACCGCGCACGCGGCGGATATGCCAGCTGGGCACTTCGCCCGTCAGCCTGGCCACCTCGTCCGCCGCCGGGCCTGCCGCGTTCACCAGCGCGCGGGCGCGGAACTGGCCCGCCGTGGTGTCGACCAGCCACTCGCCCCCTTCGCGCCGGGCGGAAGTCACCTGGGTGCGGGTGCGGATGTCGGCCCCGTGTTCCTTCGCGTCGAGCGCGTTCAGCACCACCAGCCGGGCATCGTCCACCCAGCCATCGGCATATTCGAAGGCGCGCTTGTATTGGCGTTCCAGCGCCACTCCGGCGCGGTGAGTCTTCAGGCTGACGGTGCGGGTCTTGCCGAAACCGCTGCGCCCGAAGCTCTTGAGGCCGGTGACGTGGTCATACAGGAACAGCCCCGCGCGCAGGGTGGCGGCAGACCGCATCTGCTCGTTCACCGGCAGCACGAAGCGCATGGGGTGGACCACGTGCGGGGCGATCCGCCACAGCACGTCGCGTTCCTCCAGCGCCTCGCGCACCAGCGCGAATTCGTAGTATTCGAGATAGCGCAGCCCGCCGTGGACCAGCTTGGTGCTCTTGGACGAGGTGCCGCTGGCAAGGTCGCCCTTTTCCAGCAGCAGCACGCTCGCCCCGCGCATGGCGGCATCGCGAGCCACGCCCGCGCCGTTGACGCCGCCGCCCACCACGACAAGGTCGAACAGGTCGGCCATCAATGCGGGCTCGCGCTGATGCTGACCGGACCGCGCGGGCGGGTGAACAGTTTGCCGCGCTCGCTGAACAGCACCAGGCACAGCGCCGACAGGCTGCATCCCAGCAGGGCAAAGGCCAGCGGCTTCGCGCTGCCATCGTAGAATTGTCCCACGGTGATCCCCATCACCGCCCCCAATAACATGCGCAGCGCCGATTGTATGCTGCTGGCCGCGCCCGCACTGTCGGCAAAGGGCTGCATGGCGATCGAGCTGAAATTGGCGCCGAGGAAGCCCAGCAGGCACAGGTTGATGCTGATCAGCGGGACGAACAGCAGCAGCGAATGGCCATGGAACAGCGCGACGTAGACCTGCGCCATGCTCACCACCACGAAGCTGAGCAGCGCGGTATGCGACACACGGCGCGCGCCGAAGCGTTCGACGATGCGCGAATTGACGAAGCTCGACAGCGCCAGGGTCATGGCCGATGCGCCGAAGATCAGCGGGAAGATCTCCGCCGCGCCGAAATGTTCACCGATCAGCTGCTGCGCGGAATTGACGTAGCCGAAGGTGGAACCGAAGGTCAGCCCGCCGGCAAAGACATAGCCCACCGCGCTGCGGGTGGAGAGCGTGAGCGGCAGGTTGTGGACGATCGTGCGCGGGTCGATCGGCTGGCGGTATTCGGGATGCAGCGTTTCGGGCAGGCGCACCACGGTCCAGGCGGCGATCACCGTGGCATAGGCGGCCAGCGCCACGAAGATCCAGTGCCATTCGTGCTTGATCAGCAGCACCGCCTGCCCCACCGATGGCGCCAGCACCGGCACCACCATGAAGACGATGAAGATCGTCGAGGTCAGCCGCGCCATCCGGTCACCTTCGAAGCGGTCGCGGATGATCGCGGCGGGCAGCACCATCAGTCCCGCCGTGCCGAACCCTTGCAGCGCGCGCAGCGCCAGCAGCATGGGGAACGACGGCGCCAGCGCGCAGGCTATCGAGGAACCGATGTAGACCGCCAGCGCGGTCAGCAGCACCGGGCGCCGCCCGAAGTGATCGGCAAACAGGCCCGGCACCAGGCTGCCGAAGCCGGATGACAGCAGGTAGACCCCCACCACCAGCTGGCGCCGGTTGGGATCCTCGACGCCCAGGCTGCTGCCGATATCCTGCAAGGCGGGCAGCATGGCGTCGATCGCCAGCGCGTTGAGGCTCATCAGTGCAGCCATCAGCACGATGAATTCGCGCGGGCCGATGCGGCGGCCCGATCCGTCGGCGGCGGTGATGGCAAGCGAAGTCACACCCTCCCCTTGGCCAAGAATGGCGCAAGAGAAAAGGATTAAGTCAACCCGTCACCCGCGCTAGGATGCGAACATGGCCGCAGCAGACGAGGATGACGAAGGCGAGGCGCAGGGGCTGCGCAAGATCATCCATGTCGACATGGACGCCTTCTTCGCCAGCGTCGAACAGCGCGACTTCCCCGAACTGCGTGGGCGTCCGGTGGCAGTCGGCGGCGCCTCGGGGCGCGGGGTGGTGGCCGCCGCCAGCTACGAAGCGCGAAAGTTCGGGGTGCGCAGCGCCATGCCATCGGTCACCGCCAGGCGGAAATGCCCGGACCTGGTGTTCGTGCCGCACCGGTTCGAAGTCTACAAGGAAGTGAGCCGCCAGATCCGCGCGATCTTCCGCTACCATACCCCGCACGTCGAACCGCTCAGCCTCGACGAAGCGTATCTCGACGTGACCGAAGACCTGCACGGGATCGGCAGCGCCACCGCCATCGCCAAGGCCATCCGCGCGCGGATCAAGGAGGAAACGCAGCTGACCGCCAGCGCCGGGGTTTCGTACAACAAGTTCCTCGCCAAGCTGGCGAGTGACCAGAACAAGCCCGATGGCCTCTGCGTGATCCGCCCCGGCGAAGGCGCGCGCTTCGTCGCCGGGCTGCCGGTGCGGCGGTTCCACGGCGTGGGGCCGCGCGGGGCGGAGAAGATGGCCCGGCTGGGGATCGTCACCGGGGCAGACCTGGCGGCGAAGGACCGCGACTGGCTGAATACGCACTTCGGCAGCTTCGGAGATTACCTCTACCGCGCCGCGCGCGGGATCGACCTGCGCCCCGTGCGCGCCAACCGGGTGCGCAAGTCCGTGGGCGGCGAGCGCACCTTCAACCACGACCTGTCCTCCGACGAGGAACTGCACGACATGTGCGAACGGATCCTGGCCACGGTGTGGGATTCGATCGTGGCCTGCCAGGCCAGGGGCCGCACGGTGACGCTGAAGATGCGCTATACCGATTTCCAGACCATCACCCGCTCGAAGTCGGTCAGCCACTGGATCGAAAGCCGCACCGAATTCGCCGCCATCGCCCGCGAACTGCTGGCCGCCGAGATGCCGCTGCCCATGCCGATCCGGCTGATGGGGCTGACGCTGAGCAACCTCGAAGGCGCGGAAAGCCCGCGCGAGGAACCGCGCGACGAGGCGCAACTGTCGCTGCTATGATGGCACCCCTTGGTGTCGAGCGCAGTCGAGACGCGCTGCGCCGGGGCCACTCGACTCCGGTTGAGGCGAACGGCCAAGCTTACAAATGCGGATCATCGAGCAGGTGCAGCCGCCGCCGCAGCGGCCCGGCCATGTGTCTGGGCAGCGCATCGCGGGGGAACCAGCGCGCTTCCAGCACTTCGCGCAGATCGGCCACCGGCGCGCTGGCGGCGCGGGCGCGGAACACGTGGACGTGGTGGCGCGCGCCCCACAGCTCTTCCTCGCCGTGGTAGAGCATCACCAGGTCGGTGAGTTCGCAGGCCAGCTCCTCGCGCACCTCGCGGCGGATCGCCAGGGCGGGATCCTCGCTCAGGCCCGCACCGCCTGCGGGCATGGTCCAGGCGCGCGGGCCGTAGGACTGGCGCACCAGCAGGACTTGCCCTGCATCGTCGGTGATGAACACCGCGACCCCGGCAATCCGGGGTTTGAAGGTCCGCATCCACGCCTTGCGCAGGGCATGGCCCAGCGGCAGCAGCGCGCGGTGCAGCCTTGCCGGGATCAGGTGAAGCATGTCACCGGCTGGTCGGCCGAGGCCAGTAGCCGGGCAACGGGCAGGTCGTTCAGGCCCGCCGCCGCCGCTTCGAACACCGCGCCCTTGTCGGCCCCGCGGATGACGAACATCAGCATGTCGCTGTCGAGCAATGCGGGAATGGTCAGGGTCAGCCGGTCGAACGGCGCCTCCGGCGGCAGCGGATCGGGGGTGAGGCGGCGCACGGCCTGCGGATCGTCGGCGCGCGGATCGGTGTTGGGAAACAGGCTGGCGATATGCCCGTCGGCGCCCATGCCCAGCCACACCAGCGCGAAATGCGGCGGCACGGCCTGTTCGCTCAGCGTGGCGACGCGCGCGCCCACGGGTTCGAACAGGGCGCGGATCTTGCCGGTGTTGCTGGCGGGGTGATCTTCGGGCACCACCCGGTCATCCCCCGGCCAGACCACGATGCGCGCCCAGTCGAGATCGGCCTGCACCAGTTCGCGCATCACCGGGAAAGGGGTGGAACCGCCCGGCACGCTGATCGCCACCTCGCGCCCCGGCGCGGCCAGCGCCTGGCGCAGCACCTTCTCGATGAATCCGGCGATATCGGCGTCGGAAAACGGTTCGGTGATGATCACGTCGGCCATGCCCCCTCGCCTAGCGGCAATTGCGCCGCGAGGCGAGAGGCTGGCAGGGTGGGCTGGGCAACGGCCGCTATTGCAGCGTCGCGCCGAGGAACCAGGCGCGCTGTTCGGCCATGTCGGTCCAGCCGTCGATCAGCCCGGCGCTGGCATTGTCTCCGGCCTTGTCGGCCAGTTCCTTCAGTTCCTTCAGGCTGGCCACCAGCTGCTGGTTGTCGTCGCGCAGTTCGCGCAGCATGTCCTCGGGCGCCAGCGTGGCGCTGTCCTGGCCCTTGATGCGCGCGTGCTCGATCAGCTTGGCGAGCGAGGTGAGCGTCGTCGCCTGGTTCTTGCGCACGCGTTCGGCGATCAGGTCGATCTGCTGCTGGATCTCCAGCGCCTGCTCGTCGAACAGCAGGTGCAGGTCGCGAAAGCGCGGCCCGGTGACGTGCCAGTGGAAGTTCTTGGTCTTCAGGTGCAGCGCGAAATGATCGGCCAGGAGGGCGTTCAGCCCATCGACCAGCTGCTTGCGCGAGTTGTCGCCAGTGGTTGCCATGTTACTTGTCCTGTTTCTCGTGTTGGTATCTATATAACGCAGCAGGACGCAGAAGTTTCACGGATTTGCCGGGTTACCTTGATCGACTCAGGCGATCACCGCTATCAGTGCCAACCAAGCGAAACGATCAATACCGCGGCCACCAGCAACAGTGAGCCGATCACCAGGCGGATCGCGCGCAAGGGCAGCAGGTGCCAGTCGTCGCCAGCCACGATCGCTCCGGTCAGCACCGTCACCGCCCCCAGCGCCCCGCCTGCGGCAGCGAACAACGGGGCATTGGTGGCCAGCGCCAGCGACAGGATGATGAACCCGCTGGCATCGGTGACCATGCCCAGCAGCAGCACCAGCGTGATCGCCCCCATCGACCGGGTCGGCTCACGCGGAGGCGCGGGCGGATCGCGCAGCAGCACTTCGGCCCCGGCCAGGCCCAGCGCGATGGCCACCACCACCGGCTTGAAGCTGTCGCGGATCAGCGGGGCGATCGAATCGGCAATCCACGATGCCAGCCCGGCGCCTGCCGCCGCCGCCAGCAGCACGGTGGCGAGCAATGGCCCGGTCCAGCCCAGGCTCGCCTTCAGCCGCGCCACCCGCACCGCGTCGCGCCCGGCGAGCATGGCCATGGCGACGGCCAGGAAGGTGAGGAAGAAGGCGGGCATTGCTTGCCTTGCGGCTGTACCACCGCAGCCACGGCTTGGCAGCCCGTCGGCGGGCGAATTCCCCCGTCTCGCCACGCGACAGCCGGTCGAGAACGCTTGCCATGCACCCAAATCCGGCAATAAGGCCCTGAACGGCAATGTTCTTGGAGAATAGACCGGATCCATGCGCATCGATGGCTGGAAGTCGATTGCCGCCCATTTCGGGCGCGAGCGCTCTACGGTCATCCGCTGGGCGAGCGAGCGTGGAATGCCCGTCTACCGCATCCCCGGCCCCGGTCGCGGCAGCGTCTATGCGCTGAGCGATGAACTCGATACCTGGCTGGAAGCCGATCGCGCGGCGAATGGCGACCTGCCCGATCCTGCCTCAGCCGCGCCCGGCCCGGCTCCGGCCCCATCCCCGGCCCCATCCACAGCCCCGGACGCGGCACCGCCCACCCCTGCTGCCCCCGCCCCGCGCCGCTGGCACAAGGGCTGGCTGGCCCTGCCCGCCGCGCTCGCGCTCGCCAGCCTCGGCGCCTGGGCGGTCAACCAGCCAGAACCCGCCGTCGAGCAGCAGGTGCTGCCGCAGGACGCCGCGCTGGCGGACCTCTACCTGCAAGCCCGCAGCGACTGGGCAGAACGCAGCCCCGCCTCGATCGAGGCCGCGATCGGCAAACTGCAACAGGTGGTGGCCGGCGATCCCGGCTTCGCCCCCGCCTATGCCGCCCTGGCCGATTGCTTCGTGCTGGCGCGCGAATTCGGTTCGCTGGGCGATGCCGACGCCTTCGGCCGGGCGCAGATCGCCGCCGATACCGCGCTGCGGATAGACCCGGACAATGCCGATGCGCTGCGCGCCGCGGGCTTCATCGACTACTGGTGGCGCGAAGACCGTCCCGCCGCCGCGCGCCGCTTCACCCAGGCCATCGCCGCCAACCCGCAATCGGCGCAGAGCCACTTCTGGTTCGGCAACGTGCTGATCGACAACGGCGACTTCGCTCGCGGCATGGCGGAACTGGAACGCGCCCGCCTGCTCGAACCGGCTTCGCTGCCGATCCAGACCGATATCGCCTGGGCGCGCTGGTCGCGCGGAGAGGTGGAACGCGCCGTGACCGACCTGGAGGCGCTGCGCGACCGCCAGCCGCAGCTGGCGACGGTGCGCGACTATCTCTCGATCGCTTACCTCGAACAGGGCAACATCCCCGGCTTCGTGTCGGAAATCGCCGCCCTGGCCGAGATCCGCAACATGCCCGAAGACCTGGCCGTGGCGCGCGCGCTGGAGGCCGCGCTGGCTAGCGACCCCGCCAGCGTCGTGCCGGTGATGCTGCACGAACAGGAAGCCATGCTCGCCAGCGGGGCGCGCAGCTACCTGCCCTGGCCGGCGATGGTTGCCAGCGCCGCGGGTGACCGCGCGGCCGTGCTGCGGCTGCTCGCCACCGCCACCCAGCGCGGCGAACGCTGGGGCAGCGCGGGCATGATGCGCTACATTGGCGAGACCTGGAGCGGGGACAGCGAGATCACCGGCCAGCTGAACAGCCTGCGCGGCGAACCGCTGATCGTGGACTAGGGTTCATTTCCGGAGGCAATGCCAGGGTGACCTTGCACGCCGTGGTCGCGTCCGCCCCGTTAACGCTTACCGTCCCCTATCGGCCGCCTGTGCCAGCGACCAGGCGATTTGCGCCAGCTGCGGAAATGCCTCGGCCCGCTGAGCTGCATTGGCGGACGAGGCCGTGCCGCGGATCACGCGCGCCTTGATCCCGTGCATGATCGCCGCCAGCCGGAAGAAGTTGAAGGCCAGGTAATAGCCATAGCCCGGCATCGCGCACCGTCCGCTGCGCCTGCAATACGTGGCCAGATAGTCGCGCTCTGCGGGTATGCCCGCAGGCAAGTCCCTGCCACTGGCAAGCCCGGCCACGATATGCGGTGGCATGTGGTACATCATCGCGTGGTAGGCGAAGTCCGAACCCGTATGGCCAAGCGTCGACAGCTCCCAGTCGAGCACCGCGATGACGCGCGGCTCGGTCGGGTGGAAGATCATGTTGTCGATGCGGAAGTCGCCATGGACGATGCCGAAGCTCTCGTCGTCTGCGGGCATGTTCGCCTCGAGCCAGTCGATCACCCGGTCCATGTCGGGATCGCGTCCGGCATCTTCGGCCTCGCGGTACTGGCGAGTCCAGGTGGCCAGCTGCCGGGCAAAGAAGTTTGACCGGCGCCCATAGTCGCCCAGCCCGATCGCTTCGGGATCGAGCGAATGCAGCCGAGCGATGGTGGCGTTCATCGCATCGTAGATCGCCGCGCGCTCATCCGGGGTCATACCGGGCAGAGCCGCATCCCAGAAGATGCGGCCTTCGACCATGTCCATGACAAAGAACCAGCTGCCGATCACGCTGTCGTCGGTGCACAGGCCATGCACCCTGGGCGCAGGAAAGCCGGCCGCATGCAGGGCAGACATGACGCGCGCTTCGCGGTCTACCGCGTGGGCACCCTTCAGCAGTTCGCCCGGCGGCTTGCGCCGGAGCACGTAGTTGCCGCCAGGTGTTACCAGCTTGTAGGTGGGATTGGACTGGCCGCCCTTGAACTGTTCGATCCGGGTCAGCCCGGCAAAGCCCGGCACATTGGCCTGCATCCAGCCTGCCAGCGCACCTTCGTCGAAGGCGAAGCCCTCGCGCACGGGGGTCGTGCCCTCGTTGGCGGCAGCGATTTCGTCGCTCACTGTCCCTGTCCCGCCTCGTTGGCCAGTTTCCAGTCGCGCTTGATCTTCTTGGCGAGGCTCCACTTGTGGACCTCTGTGGGGCCGTCGTAGATGCGGAAGGCGCGCACTTCGCGGTAGACCTGCTCCACGATGGTGCGGTCGGTCACCCCGGTGCCGCCCATCACCTGCACGCAGCGATCGGCAATCCGCATCAGCGCCTCGGACACCGCCACCTTGGTCATCGAGCTTTCGACCGTCCCCAGGCTGCCGCTGTCGAGCACGCCCACGCACCAGTCGATCATCAACTCGGCCTGCTTGAGGTCGATCATGTTCTCCGCCAGCATGAAGCCCACGCCCTCGTGCTCGATCAGCAGCTTGCCGAAGGCCATGCGGCGGTTGGCATAGTCGGTCGCGATCTCGTGCGCGCGGATGCAGGCACCCAGCCAGCGCATGCAGTGCGATAGCCTGGCCGGACTGAGCCGGACCTGAGCGTACTTGAAGCCCTCTCCCGCCTGCCCCAGCATCTGGTCGGCAGGTACCCGCAGGTTGTCGATCGCAACGTCGGCGTGGCCACCGGGCATCGAATTGTCGATGGTGTTGG
>JAGREI010000085.1 GCA_020446625.1 Erythrobacter sp. | reverse complement strand
GGTAGACGCGCTCGACTCAAAATCGAGTTTCTCCGGAAGTGCCGGTTCGAGTCCGGCCAGAGGTACCAGCAGCAATCGCCTGCCCCGCCCGCTGGCGGCGCACATGCTTGGCCAGTTCGGTGACCACGGCATAGCCAGCCACCAGCAACACCATGGCTCCCAGCAATCCCGGCGCGATCGGGACGAAGGCGAACAGTGTCGCCAGTTCGCCGCTGTAGGGCAGGGCAATCGCCAGCCCGGCGACGAACAGGCTACTCCACAACAGCAATGGCGCGGGCCTGCTGCGCCAGCACGGGCGGCGCGTGCGCAGCACCATCAGCGCCACCAGTTCGGTCAGCAGCGAGATCACGAACCAGCTGGTGCGGAAGGTTGCGGCATCGGCCTGGATCACCAGCCGCAGCAGGGCAAAGGTGGCAAGGTCGAAAGCCGTGCTGATCAGCCCGAACACGATCATGAACCCGCGCACCAGCGCAATGTCCCACCGTTCGGCATGGGCCAGCCGCTCCTCGTCCACCCGGTCGCCCGCGATGGTCACCGCCGGCAGGTCGGACAGGAAATTGTTGAGCAGGATCTGGATCGGCAGCAGCGGCAGGAAGGGCAGCAGCACGGTGGCCAGCGCCATGCTCACCATGTTGCCGAAATTGGCGCTGGTGGTGATGGCGATGTATTTCAGGGTGTTGGCAAAGGTCCGCCGACCGTCGAGCACGCCCTGGCCGATGGCGCCCAGGTCGGGACGCAGCAGCACGATGTCCGCGCTTTCGCGCGCCACGTCGACCGCGCTGTCGACCGATATGCCCACGTCCGCCGCCCGCAGCGCCGGGGCATCGTTGATCCCGTCGCCCATGTAGCCCACCGCGTGGCCCGCGTGCTGGAGGGCGCGGACGATGCGTTCCTTCTGCTGCGGTTCCACCTCGGCAAAGACGTGGATGGCGGGAACGCGGCGCGCCAGTTCGGCGTCGTCCAGCCCGGCGATCACCTCGCCGGTCAGCGCCTCGCCGGGGGGCAGGCCGATCACCTGCGCCATGTGCTGGCAGACATGGCGGTTGTCGCCGCTGATGATGCGGGTGGAAATGCCGCTGTCCGCCAGGCTGGCCACGGCCTGTTCGATCCCCGGCTTGGGCGGATCGAAGAACAGCAGCAAGCCTTCGAGGCAGGCTTGGCCGTCAGCGCCGGTCGCCAGTGCCAGCACGCGGAAGCCTTCGGCTGCGCGCGCTTCCACCAGCGCCTCGATCTGCTGCTGCGCTGTCGTGTCGAGCGGGCTGGCGCTGCCGTCCTGGCGCAGGGTGGAGCATGTGCGCAGCACTTCGCGCAGCGCGCCCTTGGTGATGCGCACCGGCGCCAGGCCCGGCATCTGCGCCGTCACCGAGAAGCGCCGCGCGGCAAAGTCGTAGGGTTCCTCCGCCAGCTTTTCGAGGCCGGTCAGGGCAATGCCTGCGGCCTTGGCCGCTGATTGCACCGCCTGATCCAGCGGGCTGTCCATTGAGGTCTGCAAGGCGGCGTTCACGGCGGCGAGGCGCAGGACGGCGTCATCGGCCTGGCCCTGTGCGTCGACCGAGGCGCTGAGGGCAATCGCACCGCGCGTCAGCGTGCCGGTCTTGTCGGTGCACAGCACGTCGATCCCGCCCAGGTTCTCGATCGCCTGCAAGCGTCGCACGATCACGCCGTGTTCCGCCATGCGCCGCGCGCCCGCGGCCAGCGTCACCGTGACGATGGCGGGCAGCAGTTGCGGGGATATGGCGACGGCCAGCGCCACCGCGAACAGCAGCGAATCGACCAGGTCGCGCCCCAGCAGCAGCGAAGTGGCGATCACCAGCGACACCACCACCAGCATCACCCGCATCAGCATCCTGCCGAACTGATCGAGCCCGCGAGCGAACTCGGTCTGCTCCTCGGCCTTCTGCAAGTCCTGCTCGATCGCTCCGAACAGGGTGTCGCTGCCGGTGCGGACCACCAGCATCCGGGCGCTGCCGCTGCGGACAGAGGTGCCTTCGAACAGCGCGCCGGTGCGCTGCGAGACGCTGGCCTGTTCAGGCGAGCAGCCCGGTTGCTTCTCGACCGGGAAGGCTTCGCCGGTCAGCACGGCCTCGTCCACCAGCAGGCTGGTCGCATTCAGCAGGGCGCCATCGCCGGGGACGATATCGCCCGCCTTCAGCAGCACGACGTCGCCGGGAACCACGGCGTCGAAGGCCACTTCGGCCGTCACCCCGTCGCGCAGGACGGCCACCTTGCGCACCAGCTGCGAGCGCAATTGCGCGATGGCCTGCGAGGCACGGTGTTCCTGGCTGAAACCCAGCAGGCCGCTGCCAAGGACGATGGCGAGGATGATCGCGGCGTCCACCCACTCGCGCACGAACAGCGAGAACAGCGCGGCGAAGACCAGGATCAGCACCAGCGGAGTGGCGAATTGCGCGGCCAGCAGGTGCAGTGCGCTGCGATCGCGGGCGCGTGCCGGATGCGCGATCATGCGCTGTGCTGCCTGTTCTCCCGACAGCCCGCCTTGGCCGCTATCGAGTTCCCGCAGCAGCGTTTCCGCTGTCCGCGACCACCAGTTTACCGCCGATTTCCCCGCCGATGTCCCCGTCAATGCCCCCGCCAATGCCATGATGCGCCCGGCTCCGCTGCATGCGTGCTTCCGGACCGGCACGATATTGCATCAGCACGGGGGCTGCCAGTGCCAAAGCTGGCACCTCTGGCCGCATCCCGCTGTGCCTTTGCTTGCGTGCCGACGGGTTCCGTGCTGAATTGTGCGCAAGATGCTCGCAGCGCCATCTTTCCATGCCATTGCGGCCATGCTGCTGACAGTGATCGTCTTCATCGCCTTCGCGCGCGGCAAGCCGAGTACAGAGATCGTCTCGCTGCTCACCATCGCGGTGATCGCGGTCTTCCTCTATTTCTACCCGCTGCCGCACACGCAGGCGACCGACGGGCTGGCGGTGGCCTTTGGCGGCTTCGGCCACCCGGCGCTGATCACCATCTGCGCGCTGATGATCATGGGCCGGGGGCTGGTGGTGACAGGCGCGCTGGAACCGGCGGCGCGGGTGCTGGAGCGGGTGTGGAACCTCAACCTACAACTGGGAATGCTGGTGTCGCTGCTGCTGGCCTTCGGGCTGTCGATGGTGGTCAACGATACGCCGGTGCTGGTGCTGCTGCTGCCGATCTTCGTCGCTCTGGCGCAGCGCGGCGCCATGCCTGCTTCCAAGACGCTGATCCCGCTCAACGCGGCGGTGCTGATCGGCGGCATGGCCACCACCATCGGCACTTCCACCAACCTGCTGGTGGTGGGCATCGCGCAGGACCTGGGGCTGCCGCACATATCGGTGTTCCACTATACCCCGATCGTGCTCGCCGCCGCGCTGGTGGCCCTGCCGTACCTGTGGCTGGTGATGCCGCGGCTGCTACCCGACAACTCGACCGCCGCGACGAAGGCCGAACGGCGGTTCTTCAGCCATCTGCGGGTGACCGAGGCGAGCGACCTGGCGGGCCGCTATTTCGACGAGATCGCCGCCAGGCTGCCGGCGGATTTCCGGTTCGAGGAACGGCCCGACGGGCAGTTCGTGGCGGGCCGCCAGTTGCTGATATCAGGCACCCACGAAGGGCTGGAAAATGCCATGCGCGTGCTGCGCGGGCAGGTGGCCCCGGCCTGGGTGCTCGACAATATCGCCGCCGAAGCGCGCAGCCGGGGCGACGATGTCCAGGTGGTGGAAATGGTGGTGACGGCCGACAGCCGCATCATCGGCCGCACGCTGGCGAGTTCGGGCATCGCCCACAACTATGGCGTGGCGGTGCTGGGGATCCACAAGCCCGAACGGCTGCTGGGGCCGCGGATCGACGAATTGCAGCGGGAAATGCGTCTGGCCGAAGGCGACGTGCTGCTGGTGACCGGCTTGCCCGACGGGCTGGAAGCCTTTGCCAGCAACGATGGCCTGTTGCAGCTGGAAGGTGCCAAGGAAGTGCCGCGCCGGTCCAAGGCGGTGGTGGCCGGGGCCATCATGCTGGTGGCGATCATGCTCGCCTCGGTGGGCTTTCCCTGGGTCAATGCCCAGGGGCTGTACCTGCTCAAGGTGCCGATCGCCATTTCATCCCTGCTGGGCGCGATCGTGATGTTCGTGACCGGCTGCGTGAAGTTCGACCGGGTGGGCCGCGCGCTGTCCGCCAAGGTGATCGTGCTGGTGGCTGCCAGCATCGCCATCGGGCGCATTATCCTCGATACCGGGGCGGCGGGATGGATGGGCCAGGCGCTGTCGCTGGGGCTGCAATTCCTGCCGCCCGCAGGCGTGCTGGCGGCGGTGATGATCTTCGTCACCGTGCTCACCAATTTCGCCTCCAACGCCACCGCCGCCACGGTCGGCACGCCGATCGCCTTTGCCATCGCCACCGAGCTGAACCTGCCGCCCGAACCGCTGGTGCTGGCGGTGCTGTTCGGCTGCAACCTGTGCTACGCCACCCCCATCGCCTACCAGACCAACATGCTGATCATGGCCGAAGGCGATTACAAGTTCGCGGACTACGTGAAGACCGGCGTGCCGCTGGTGCTGATCATGGTCACCACGCTCAGCGTGCTGCTGGTGATGAGCTACGGGATGTAGGCTCTAGCTGTCGCTGCCGCTGTGGCCCATGCGCCGGGCGGATGCGGCCTCGATCTCGCTGATCTGGGCGCTGCGGTCAGTATCCTCGATCGCGTGGGCTTCGACGTAGAGGCGGCGCAGGCGCTCGTATTCCTCGTCGCTCAGGGCGGACACTTCCTCGGGTGACATGTTGGGTAGCAACTGCCTGCCGCCGCTGCGCGAGCGCGGGCCGGTGATTGCGCGGCCCGAACGGCTGCCGGCAATATCGGTGGGTGCGCCGAAGCCGCCGTCGAACTCGCCACCTGAATCGAAGCTGCCGTTGGCGGCAGCATCGTTGCGCACCAGCCGCGGCGCGCTGACCGGGCGGCTGGCGCGTGACTGTTCCTGCGCGTGCAGCTGGTTCTGTTCGAAATGTGCGGCGATGGCCTGGCGATTCTCGCCATCGGCAAACAGCGCAATCGTCGCCGTCAGCAGCACCGTGATTACGGCAAAGTGCTTGTACATCTTTACCGGCACGGAAGGGGGCGAAATGCGGGCCATGGTCCACGCGGCATAGCGCCAAGGCGTTAATGGCCTCGCCTTCGACATGGTAAACAGGCGCTTATCCGTGTTCGGTCACCTTCATTTCGTGGAACCGCTCCGCCTGCGAGGCATTTTGAGAGGCATTCGCACAAGATTCGCAAAGGGAGATTATTCCATGACCGAGCAGCGCACGACCGAAATCGAAACGCCTTCGGGCAACAGCCACACCACCACTACGATCATCACCGACGAGCCGCGTTCGGGCGGGGCGGGCAAGTGGATCGCCCTGCTGGGCCTGCTGGTGGTGGCCGCGCTCGCCTTCGTGGTGTTCACGCAGATGAGCGATGCGCAGATCGCCCGCGACAACGCCGTGGCCGAAGCCGCCGATAGCGTGGGCGATGCCGCCAACCAGGTGGGCGATGCCGCGCAGAACGTGGGCGAGGCGGCGCAGGACGCCATCGATTCCGCCACGAACTAAGGCCTGCCACAGCCTGTCGGTGTAAAGTTTACCGACATTTCATATCTCGCCGTTAACCGAACCTTTGTCGGAAATTCCTCCGGCATTGGTCGGTTGGCGCGATGGTTCGTCTGTTCAAGCACTACATTCCCCATGCCGTCCTGTTGCTGGGCCTGCTCGATTTCGCGCTGCTGCTGATCGCTGCGGACCTGGGCTGGACCATGCGCGCCGCGCAGATCGCCATCGACCCCGGCCCGCTGGTGGATCGGCTGTTCCCGCTTGCCGGATATGCCGTGACCACCATGGCGGCGATGATCGCGGTGGGGGTCTATGGCCCTGATGCGCTGCGTTCGATGCGCTTTGCCTGCGCCCGTATCCTGGTGGCGATCAGCCTGGCCATCCTGGCGCTGGCGATGCTCGATTTCCTGCTGCCGGGGCAGACCTACTGGCGATCCACGCTGTTCTACGCGATGGTGCTGGCGATCGTGCTGCTGGTGCTCAACCGCGCGGTCGTGGGCGGGCTGCTGGGCACTTCCGCCTTTCGCCGCCGGATCATCGTGCTGGGCGCGGGGCAGCGGGCGCAACGGCTGAAGGAACTGGCGGCGCGGCCCGAAAGCGGCCTGGCCGTGGTTGGCTTCATCGACATGACCGAAGGCAAGGCCGTGGTGCCGGAGGCGATCTCCCGCTCCGCAATCACCGACCTGTCGCGCCATGTTGCCGATCTTGGCGCCAGCGAGGTGGTGCTGGCGCTGGAGGAACGGCGCAACGCCCTGCCGCTGAAGGACCTCTTGCGGGTGAAGACCGCCGGCGTCCACGTCAACGAATTCTCCAGCTTCATGGAACGCGAGACGGGCCGCGTCGATCTCGACACGCTCAACCCCAGCTGGCTGATCTTTTCCGACG
>JAGREI010000084.1 GCA_020446625.1 Erythrobacter sp. | reverse complement strand
AGCGCAAGCCCGCCGATCTGGTAGCTGAGGCCCGACAGAACCGTGCCCAGCAGCCGCCCACCCGCATTGGCCATGTAGTAGAACCCTACATCCATCGTCACCCGTTCGCTTCGGGTGAAATCGAGGATCAAGTAAGAATGCAGCGCCGAATTGACGGCGAAGATCGCGCCGAACACCAGCAATCCGACCACCAGAACCGCCGTCAGCCATGCCTGTGGTTCCGGCGACAGGACCGCCGCCACAGTCAGCGCCAACGGCACTGCAAACAACCGCCACGCCCAGAGGCGCGATGCCGCGACCAGCTCTGCGGCGGGTCGCTCTGCCGCGCGCAGCAGGCGCGGCGTGTTGGCCTGCACCATGCCGTAAAGGATGATCCAGAGCGCCATGAAGCCGCCGATCAGGAAGAACGCCATTCGGTTGCCCGCCTCGGTTCCGTCCGACAGCACCGCGTGGAAGTAGATCGGGATACCGACAACGAACCACACGTCCCGCGCCCCGAACAGGAACACCCGCGCCGCCGACAGCCAGTTCACATTGGTCGAGGTCGAAAAAACCTCGGTGAACTTCGCGCCCTTGCGCCCCGCAGGCAGGCCCGACGGCATGGCAACCGCCACCGCCAGCAGGATCGCCGCCAGCACCGCCGCCATTGCGTAGATCGCAGGCACAAAGCCAAGCACCGCCAGCAGCGCCGCGCCAAGCAGGAAGCCCAGCCCCTTCACTGCGTTCTTCGAGCCGGTCAGTACCGCGACCCAGCGAAACAGTCCGCCATCGCCCGAAGGAGCCAGCAGTTTCACCGCCGATTTCGAGGACATCTTGGCGAGGTCCTTCGCCACGCCTGAAAGACCCTGGACGCACATGACGAAGGCGACCGAAGCCGCGATGCTCCAGCCCGGATCGAGCTGCGCAAGCGCAAGCAGCGCGACCACCTGCAACCCGAGTCCAGCATAGAGCGTCGAGGTCAGCCCGAACCGCAGAGCGATCCAGCCTGCCGCGAGGTTGGTGATCATCCCTGCGACTTCGTAAAGAATGAACAGGTAGGCCAGCTGCACCGGGCTGAAGCCTAGCGTGTGGAAATGCAGCAGCACCAGCATCCTGAGCGCGCCATCGGTCAGCATGAAGGCCCAATAGGCGGCCGTGACGGCGATATAGGCAGACAGCCCTTCGGGACGGGCCGGGGCGGGATGGCTCACAGTGAGTCCCCGACCATCAGCGCGACGTCGACCAGCCGGTTGGCATAGCCCCATTCGTTGTCGTACCAGGCGTAGATCTTCAGCTGCGTGCCATTGATCACCATCGTCGATGGCGCGTCTATAATCGAGGAGCGCGGATCATTGGTGTAATCGGTCGAGACAAGCGGACGCGTCTCGTAGCCGAGGATGCCTTTCAGCGGGCCATTGGCCGCAGCCTCGAAGGCGGCGTTGACCTCTTCCGCCGTGACAGCACGCTCCAGCTCGAAGACGCAGTCGGTCAGCGAGGCATTGAGCAGCGGCACGCGCACCGCATGGCCGTTCAGACGACCCTTCAATTCCGGATAGATCAAGGTGATCGCGGTGGCCGAGCCGGTCGTCGTCGGGATCAGCGAAT
>JAGREI010000083.1 GCA_020446625.1 Erythrobacter sp. | reverse complement strand
AAGGGCTTCGGCTTCATCCAGCGCGACGAAGGCGGCGAGGACGTGTTCGTCCACATCAGCCAGGTCGAGCGTGCGGGGCTGGAAGGCCTTGCCGAGGGTCAGGAGCTGCAATTCAACCTGGTCGATCGCGGCGGCAAGATTTCCGCGGCGGACTTGCAGGTGGTGGGCGACGTGATCGCCACTCCCGCCCGCGCTCCGCAGCGCGAGCTGACCGGCGAGAAGGCCGTGGGCACCGTCAAGTTCTTCAACAGCATGAAGGGCTTCGGCTTCATCACCCGTGACGATGGCAAGGAAGACGCCTTCGTGCACATTTCCGCAGTGGAACGTTCGGGCTTGCCCGGCATCAACGAAGGCGACCGTTTCGAGTTCGACCTCGAAGTCGATCGACGAGGCAAGTACTCGGCCGTCAACCTGGTCCCCGTGCAGGGTTAATCCGTACGGCGACCAGCCAAGGTTGCGGCGGCCGAGTTCGTTTGACCGGCCGCCGACACCCTCCTAGATGAGAGCGTATTGGCGGTCCGGGAGGCCGCTTTTTTCATTTCACGCTTTCTCCAGGAATATTTCTCATGTCGATTACTCCCCTGATGCCCGTTTACCCACGGTGCGGCGTTCGGCCCGTGGCGGGCGACCATTGCCACCTGATCGACGAAGACGGCACGCGTTATCTCGATTTCGCCGCGGGCATCGCGGTGAACCTGCTGGGCCACAGCCACCAAGGGCTGATCGGCGCGATCCAGCAGCAGGCCGCCACCTTGATGCACGTGTCCAACCTCTACGGCAGCCCGCAGGGCGAGGCTCTGGCCCAGCGGCTGGTGGACAAGACCTTTGCCGATACCGTGTTCTTCACCAATTCCGGCGCCGAGGCGGTGGAATGCGCGATCAAGACCGCGCGCGCTTATCACCAGCACGCCGGGAATGACGAGAAGTACGAGCTGATCACCTTCAAGAACGCCTTCCACGGGCGCACGATGGCGACGATCTCGGCTTCGAACCAGGAGAAGATGCACAAGGGCTTCCTGCCGCTGCTGGCCGGGTTCAAGTACGTCGACTTCGACGATCTCGAAGGGGTGAAGGCGGCGATGGGGCCGCATACCGCGGGCTTCCTGGTGGAGCCGGTGCAGGGCGAGGGCGGTATCCGCGTCGCCTCGGAAGCGTTCATCAAGGGCCTGCGCGCGCTGGCTGACGAGCATGACCTGATGCTGGTGTTCGACGAGGTGCAGACCGGCGTCGCGCGCACCGGCACGCTTTACGCATACGAACAGCTGGGGGTGACGCCCGATATCATGGCCACGGCCAAGGGGCTGGGCGGCGGCTTCCCGATGGGTGCCTGCCTCGCCACCGAAAAGGCCGCGCGCGGCATGGTGGTGGGCACGCATGGCTCCACCTACGGCGGCAACCCGCTGGCCATGGCCGCCAGCATGGCGGTGCTGGATGCCGTCGCCAACGACGACTTCCTGGCCGAAGTGCGCGCCAAGGGTGAACGGCTGCGGGCGCGGCTGGAACAGTTCATCGGCAACTACCCCGAACTGTTCAATTCGGTGCGCGGGCTGGGGCTGATGCTGGGGGTGAAGATGAAGGTGGAGCCGCGTGGCTTCATGGTCCACCTGCGCGACAACCACCAGCTGCTGACCGTGGCCGCAGGCGACCAGACGCTGCGGATCCTGCCGCCGCTGGTGATCGGTGATGCCGAGATCGACGAGTTCTTCGAGAAGCTTTCGGCAGGGGCGGCGTCGTATGCGCCGGACGCGGCATGAGCGGCGGCGAACCGCTCGACCTCGCACCGGTCGTGCGCAACTTCCTCGACCTGTCGGATGCGGGGGGAAATGTCATCGCGGCGATGATCGGTGATGCCATCGATCGCAAGAAGGCGCGGCAGGGCCAGCCCAAGGGCGCGCCCGATGCCGATGCGCCGCTTAAGGGCTGCGTGCTGGCCATGGTGTTCGAGAAGAGCAGCACCCGCACGCGGGTCAGCTTCGACATTGCCATGCGGCAGCTGGGCGGTTCGGCGCTGATCCTCGATTCGGGCACCTCGCAGCTGGGTCGCGGCGAGACGGTGGCCGATACCGCGCGGGTGCTCAGCCGCATGTGCGATGCGATCATGGTGCGGACAGACGATCACGCCAAGATGCTGGAGATGGCGCGCCACGCCACGGTGCCGGTGATCAACGGCCTGACCGACCGTTCGCACCCGTGCCAGATCGTCGCGGACCTGCTGACCGTGATCGAGCACGGCAAGGCGCTGCCGGGGCTGGAGCTGGCCTGGTTCGGGGACGGCAACAACGTGCTGCACTCGATCCTGGAGGCCGCCGCGCTGATGAAGTTCAATGTCCGCGTGGCGACGCCGGCGGGCTACGAGCCGGAAGCCGAGTTCGTCGACATGGCGCGGGCGGCGGGTTGCACGATCACGCTGACGCAGGATGCCGCTGAGGCGGCCGCAGGCGCGGACGTGGTGGTGACCGACACCTGGATATCGATGGGCCAGGCCCATGCCGAGGAAAAGTTGGCGGCCATGGAACCCTATCGCGTCGACAGGGAACTGATGGCGCGGGCCAAGCCCGACGCGGTCTTCCTCCACTGCTTGCCCGCGCATGTGGGCGACGAGGTGAGCGAAGAGGTGTTCGAAGGCCCGCAGTCGGTGGTGTTCGACGAGGCGGAAAACCGCATCCACGCGCAGAAGTCGGTCTTGCTGTGGTGTTTCGGGAAGCTGGGGTGAGCGTGCTTCACATGGGTCGCCCCGCGCCCCATATGTAACGCATGAGCGAAACCGGACACGCCACCTTTTCCGACGAACTGCTGGGCTTTGCCATCCCCTCGCGCCATTCGCGCGGGCGGGTGGTGCGGCTGGGGCCGGTGCTGGGCGAGATCCTCGCCGCGCACGACTATCCCCCGGCGCTGAAGCACTGCCTGGCCGAAGCGCTGGTGCTCACCAGCCTGATGGGCGGCCTGCTGAAGGACGAGGGCGACCAGCTGACCATGCAGGCGCAAGGCGAAGGCGGGGCGATCAGTCTGCTCGTCTGCGACTATCGCAACGGTGATGTTCGCGGCTATGCGCAGCACGATCCGGAGCAGCTGGGCCTGGCCGGGCCGGATCCCTCGCTCGCTGCGCTGTTCGGCAAGGCACACCTGGCGATCACCTTCGACATTGCCCGCACCGGCAAGCGATACCAGGGGATCGTTCCGCTGGAGGGCAATTCGCTGGCGGGCGCAGTCGAGTACTATTTCCGCCAGAGCGAGCAGATCCCCACGCTGATCCGCACCGCGGTGAGTTCGGTGGCGGGGGCAACCGTCGCAGGCGGCCTGCTGGTGCAGCACTTGCCCGAAGGCGAGGAAGGACGCGAACGACTGCACATCCGGCTCGACCACCCCGAGTGGGAGCACGTCGCGATCCTGGCCGACAGCTTGCGGCACGAGGAACTGGTCGAACAGCATCTGTCGTTGGAAGAGATCGTCTGGCGGCTGTACCACGAGGAAGACAGGGTCCTCACCACGCCGGGCGCGCACCTGGCCAAGGGGTGCCGTTGCACGGTCAACCATTTCGAGGACGTGCTGGCGCGCTTTCCCAAGGAAGAACGCCGCGAAATGGCGAACGAAGACGGCATCATCCTGGTCGACTGCGCCTTCTGTTCGAAGGTTTTCCCAATTCAGGACTAACGCTTCGTCGCTGTTTTGGGTCAATTGGTCGTTCAGGATCGTCGTGCTACACCCGGTGTCGGATGCGAGGTACCAGTGAAGCAAGTTGCAAGGAAATTGGGATTGTTGAGCGCCGCTGCGGCGGCCGTGGTCGCTTTTGCGCCTGCCGTGGCGCAGGCGCCCGAACTGGCCATGCTTGACCGCCTGACCCGCGGCGCCTGGGATCTGCGCTTGCGCGACGACGGATCGACCCAGCGCATCTGCGTGCGCACCGGGCGCGAGTTCATCCAGTTGCGCCACGCGCAATCGGGCTGCGACCGTTTCGTGGTGAGGGATGATGCCAGCGAGGTCACGGTACAATATACCTGCCGTGGCAATGGCTATGGCCGCACCACCATCCGCCGCGAAGGCAATGGGCTGGTGCAGGTGCGCAGCCAGGGCATCGTCGGCGGCGCGCCGTTCTCGATCGAGGGCGAGGCGCGCCACGCTGGCGCCTGCTGACCAATCGCCGCTTGCCGGGTGCCGGGTGAACCTCTAGCCCGCATTGCATGAGCGACAGTGCCGATATCGCCGTTATCCTGTTGTCGGGCGGCCTCGATTCGATGGTCACCGCCGCGCTCGCGCGGGAACGCGGGTTTCGCCTCCATGCGCTGACCATCGACTATGGCCAGCGGCACAAGCGCGAGTTGCAGAGCGCGCTGGCGATTGCTGCGATGCTGGGTGTGGAACGGCACGTGCAGCTGCCGCTGGACCTGCGGCAGTTCGGCGCCTCGGCGCTGACGGCGGATATAGCGGTGCCGAAGGATGGCGTGGGGGATGATATCCCGGTCACCTATGTCCCCGCGCGCAACCTGCTGTTCCTGGCGCTGACCACGGCCTTTGCCGAGAGTTCGGGCGCGTCGGACATCTTCATCGGGGTGAACGCGCTCGACTATTCGGGCTATCCCGATTGCCGTCCGGAATTCATCGCCAGCTTTGCCGAAACCGCGCGGCTGGGAACGCGGCAGGGGGTGGAGGGGAGGCCCTTTACCATCCACGCGCCATTGCAGCACATGACCAAGGCCGACATCGCTCGCGAATGTGCGCGGCTGGGGCTCGATCCGGCGTGGAGCTGGTCGTGTTACGACCCCACGCCGGAAGGGCTGGCTTGCGGGCTGTGCGATTCGTGCCGGCTGCGGCTGAAGGGATTTGCGGAGGCGGGGGTGATCGACACTACCGCCTACGCCGCGCAGCCCTAGTCTTGCGGCACTAGCTACGCGAGAAGACCCCGCAGGCGATGCGGCTGCCCGAATTGCCCGAAGGATCGGTGTTGTAGTCGTCAGCCCCGGCATGAACCACGATTGCCGTGCCATCGGCATCGAAGATATGGGCCAGGCCCGCTGCGTCGTTGCCGCGCAGCGATGCTCTCATGTCGCCCGAGCCATTGGCGCCGATCTGGATGTTGGGCAGATCGCCCAGGTGCGCGCCTTGCGGGTTGTGCGAACCGTGCTGCATGCTGGCCGGGTTGAGATGGCCACCTGCCGAGCTGAAATCGGCCGAGCTGCAATTGCCGGTCGTATGCAGGTGGACCCCGTGAGTGCCAGCAGGCAAACCTTGTAGCGCAACGGCGATCGAGACTTCGCCTGCGCGTGAATAGAGCCGGGCAGTCCCGACCGTGCGCCCGGATGCATCAATCAGCGTCGCGGCACCAACCTGGTCACCGCCGCGCGGAGCCATGGTGGTACAGCCCGAGGCGGCAAGCAGGGCGATGGCGGCGATGGCGGTCTTGCAAACGGTCATGGCGAGTCCTTTTCGGCAGATGCCGCATGAATGCACGAATCGCCGCCGAGGTCCATCAGGTTGCTGAAAGAATTCCGCCTGCCACCAGCGCATCGATCAATCCGGCGATGGCCGCGCGCGCTTCACTGTCCGTGGTCGTGCCGCCAGTCGGCGCGGTAACGGCACTTGCGCGTTGCCAGCCACCGTGGTGGCGCGCGATTTGCCCGGCGGTCCGGTCGAACACCGCGATCCCGTCTATCGGGGTGGCGAACAGCCAGTTGCCGGCCTGGCGACAGGCGATGGCGCCCGCAGCGCCCGCCCAGTCGCCGGTGGGGGCATTGCCGATCAGCCAGCATTCGCCGTCGACCGGCGCGGCGGGCGGATCGTTCGCCTCGCCTTCCACCACCGGGTGCAGCAGCGCGTCGATCAGGGCGAGGGCTTCGTTGACGGTCATTTCCTTCTGCGCCTGTGCGGCGAAGAGGTTGGGCAGGTGCAGCCGGGGGGTGACGGCGGTGAAGGCGAAGGGATCGGACATGATGTGCCTCAGGCGATGGTGGAAAGGAACGGGGCGGGCGAACGGTCGTGGCTGCCGATCTGGCGCACCCAAAGCGCGGCACCCGGATGATCGGCGTGCAACTGGGCAAGCGTCGCAGGCTCCAGCGTGAGCGTGGGTTGGCTGACCTGCCACGTGGCGAAGGGCTGCTCGGGATCGCCCAGGCCCACTTCGTAGACCTCGGCCTGCTCGACCAGCGGCACGTCGACGGTGCCTTGCCACGCCCATGCACCACGCGCACGGCGCGTCCAGCGCAGCTCCAGCCCGCCATCACCCAATTCGCGAACCTGTGGCCGCACCGGGGTGAGCGGGCGACGGGTGGCGCCAAGGCCACCGATCGGCGCCAGCACCGCGGCCTCGTCGGCAATGCCGATCGCGGCGATGCTGGTGCTGTCCCCTACCTCGGCTGGAGCCAGCACGACCGGCTTCTGATCCAGCAGGACGAACGGCGTGCCTGATGGCTGCACGGACGCGGCAAGGTGTTCGGTGCCGCCGCGACCACGCAGCAGGCCGGAAAGACGCCAGTGGCCGCCACCCAGGTTTTCGGCGACGCAGAACTGGATCACTTCGGCACCCAGCAGCGCGCGATTGGCCCCGCTCGCCACGGCTTCTGCCGTCGCGGGAACGAGCGCGAAATCGGCGGCGTCGAGCTGCACGTCGAGTACGGCCTGCCGATCCACGAACAGCGCGGTGCTGGCGGGCAGCGGGGCGAGCGAAGCGCCGGTAACGCTGCGCTGGGTGCCGGTCGCGCCGATCGGGACGAGGCTGCCGTTGCGGTCGGCATAGAGCGTTGCGCCGGTCCAGCCGCTGGTGGCCGAGCTGGCAGCGGCGAACAGCTGCCGCTGGTCCGCCGAGCCCTGCCCGTCCCACGGCAGTTCGAAAGCGTGTAGGATGGTGGGGCCGGATACGGCATCGCGCGGAACCAGCGAGCGGCCGGCGTCGGTCGCGGCTTCGGCACCGCGCAGGTAAGGCAGGCGCGCGAGTTCGAGTTCCAGGCCGTTCTCGCGCCATTCCCAGGATTCGATCCGCCATTTGCCGCTGCGGCCCGGTACGGCGACCACCTGGCCGGGGCCGATCGCGGGATCGAGTTCGGCCACGCGGTAGGAGAGGCGATCCTGCGACCAGCCCGCGCGTTCGGCTGCCTCGTCGGCCAGCTTGCGGGCTTTGGTTGCCTGCAATGCGCCGGGAAAGTCGACGATGCGGTTGCGCCCGGTGCGGGCGCGCCCGCCCGCGCGTTGCAGTCCGGCCTGATAGTCGCGGTCGATGTCGTAGTAGCGCAGCCCGTCAGGCACCTGTTGCGGATCGGCGCGGCGCTGGCTGGCGCGGCCCGACACCTTGCCGAAGCTGTCGTTAGACAGGTCGGTGGCGGCCTCGGGCAGTTCGATCACCGGATCGCCTTCCGGGTGGCCGTCGAACAGCGCCAGGCTGGCGCCGCTGGCATCGCAGGCGAGCGGATAGACCGTGTCGACCGCCTCCAGCGTAGAGCGCAAGGGGCCGCCGCTGTCGGAAAAGCCCTGCAAGTCTGCCAGGCTGCGCGCGGTTGCCACGGGTTGTTCCACCGTGTCGACCAGGCTGGCCAGCGACACCTCGCCGTTATCAGCAATGATCTCGAAGGTGAGCGAGGGAATGCGGTTGCCGAAATCGGCCAGTTGCAGGTCTTCGAACACGCAATAGGCCATGCCGCGGAATGCGGGACACTGGCTGCCTTCGGCGGCGGCGATCAGCGGATCGGGCTGCTGGTCGCCATGGCCGTTGTAGAGCCGGAACGTTCCGCCCACCTTGAGGTCGCCCGCCTCGCCGCGCAGCAGGTTGCCGTCAGCCCAGACCTTGCCCACCGACAGGATCGGGCGGCTGGCCAGGGCCACCGCGAATGACATCGAATAGCTGTAGGTGACGGTGGAGGGCTTGCCCTTGCCGCCGCCCGATTTCTCGCTGCTTTCGATGAGGTCAGTGGCCCAGATGATCGATCCGGCCGCGCGCATGGTGCCGAAGTGGCGCGGCACCGGCGCGCCGTAGCTGGAGGTGGTGACCGCCAGTTCCTGCAAGCGCGGGCCTTCGCGGTCGCCGGGGCCGAACAGCCGGGCATCGATGCGGCTGCCGACGAGCGCGCCGATTGCGCCGCCGATCGGTCCGCCGATCGCAGAGCCGACGGCAGTAAGAACGAGTGTAGCCATGAGGAATCCTTCAGCTCGGCCGCAGGCGCCAGCGCGCCACCATGGGCCAGGGCAGGGGGGATGGGCTGGCAACGACGCGGCCCAGCCCGCCGTGGGCGTGAACCAGCTGGCCCTGTGTACCAACGATGGCGAGGTGGAACTGCGCGGCCGATGGTTGCAGCAGCAGCAGGTCGCCGGGCTCGGCCGCGCCCTGCGCCGCCGTGAACCCCGCTTGCGGAAGCAAGTCCGCGAGGCGGGATGGATCAAGGTTGCGCATCGCGTAGGGCGGCAGGCTCGGCGGCTGCCGTCCGCAAGCTAGCAGCGCCGCGCGGACCAGCCCGATGCAATCGAGCCCGGTGTCCGGATCGCCACCGCGAAAGCGGAATGGCACGCCCATCAGCGCCTCGGCGGCGCGGGCGAAGTCCATTGTCGCAGTCATGCCGAACTGGTGGGGTAACGCGCCAGCAGGTCGTTCCCCGGCAGGAAGGGCTCGCCCTGAAAATTCACCGAATTGGCAAATCGCTGAGTGCAGGTCGACACCGTATGATCGCACCCTTCGCGCAGGTAGGCCCGCTGGCCGGGAGCCAGGTCGCCGGAGATGGGCTTGTCGAGGACAAGCGCGTTTCCGAGGATGTTGACCACCTGCATGGCAATGCCCGCGTGCGGCCCGTCGATCCACCGCAGCTGGCCATGGAGATGGATGCCAGGATCGATTCCTGTAAAGGTAACTGAATTGGTTTCCAGATCGGTCGCGTCGAGCACCGCGATGCAGGTGTGGTGCACGGGGTTGATGCGACACCTGGCATCGCAGAAGACCGCGCGGCAGGTGGGGCTGGTGCGCGGCACCACGTCGTCTTCCAGCGCCACCTTGGCCGATCGCAGCTCGGCCACGAAGCCCGCATCCTCGGCAGAGACATTGCCCAGCGTACCCTGGAACAGCGGCGCGCTTTCGCGCGTCTCCCAGTCGACCAGGCCCACCACGATCCGGGCATCGGTGTAGCGCCCGCTTTCAAGATCGGCGGTGGAGATGGCGTCGTGCGACAGCACGCCTTCCACTTCCAGCGAATCGCGATCGAGGCTGGCGGTGCGGCGAATGGCCGAAGGCAGCATCCCCGGTGCGGACAGGTGGGTGATGCCGTCGAAGGCCAGCGCCCGGTTGTGGCTGGTGAAGCCCAGCGTCACTCCGTCACGACGCAGCACGCGCCACCATGTCGCCACGCCTTCCAGCTGGCTGGTGAAGAAGGTGCGGGTCATACTTCCTCGCGGATCTCGATCAGCGGCACCGATGGCGCTTCGCCAGCGGCGAAAGTAGCGCCGGAGATGTCGAGCCGGTCCTGCGCAAAGCGCACCGGCACGTCGAACAGGAAGCCCGCGCGCACTTCGGCGCCAGGGGGCGGGGCCTGCGTCAGCACCACGCGCCCGCCGGTGCCCAGCGTCCAGTCGGTGGTCGGCACGCCGTTGACGCTGACCAGCACGGTGTCGCCACGCGGGCGGGTGATCAGCCGCACCTGCGGATCGGGGCCGGGGCCATAGGACTTGGCCAGCGGGAAGGTGGCGGCCAGCCCGTCGCCGGTGCCGATCAGCTGATCGCTGGCGGTGGGCGTGCCGGTGAGGCCGTTGGAGCTGTAGTCGAACGGGTCAGCCAGCCGGAACCCGCGCGCCGGGCCGCGCCGGGCGCGGAAGAATTCCAGCAGCACGCCCAGTTCGGCATGGCCGCGGATGCCGGGGCCGACATCGTAGCTCAGCCGCGCATCGCTCCACTGGCTGTTGCGCCGTTCGAACCCCGAGGCGGTGAGCGAGATCGCGGTCGAGAACTCGGGGCTAACCGAAGCATCCTTGCCCAGCGCAAGCGGGTAGAGCACGTCGTCGAAATCCAGCACCTGTTCCTCCTGACTATCGGGCAATCGCACGTATCCGTCGCGCAGCACCTGCGGCATGGCCCAGACGAACTGCCGTTCCACTCCGCGCGCGATCGCCTCGTCCACGCCTGCGTCGATGCGCTGCCACAGCGGCCCGGCATCGGCCGGGTCGAGCACGAAACCGGCGAGGTAATCCTGTGCGGTGAGCGGGTAGGCGAGCCGTTGCTGCACTTCGGCATAGGCAGTCAGCCGGTTCGCTTCGGCGCCCGAGGTAAGCCAGTCGTAGTCTTCCAGCTGTAACCGCGCATAGGCGGGCCAGGCCCAGCCGGTGGGCATGTTGGCGCGCCGCAGTTCGGGCCGGGCCGGATCGAGCACGGTGGGGGTGAACAGCAGCAGGAAAACCTCGGCATTGCCCCCGGCGGCGGCGATCACCGTGTCGCGGATGTTGCGGGTGGCGGCATTGAGCCGGTTGCCGGCCCAGTCGAGAAAGGCGAGCTGCTGCGCATCGAGCGGGGCGGAAAGGTCGGGAATCTCGGGTGCATTGGCGAAGGTCGCCAGCATCGAGGCGTCATAAAGGCAGATCTTGCCCGCCGGCGTCACCCACCACCACGGCTCGCCAATCTGGAACTTCACCGGCAATCCGGCGGCGAGGACTTGCGCGACAAAGGCACTGGCGACCTGCCGCAGGAAGAACCGCCCGCTGCCCGATGTGGGCGAGATCAGCGTGGAAGGCGGTTCCCACCCGGTTAGCGCCTGCTGGCCGTCGAAGCTGCGCTGCGCCCATTCGGGCGGGCAATGTTCGGCGAACAGTTCGAACGACAGCGAGACGATCGGCTGAAACCCGAATTCCACGCAGCGGGCGAAGAAATCCTCGTGCCAGGCAATGCAGGGCTGCGACAACACGCCGCTTGGTTCCACCACCAGCGCCGCGCCCGACCGGGTGAGCCGGTAGAAGTGGCTCATGCCGACATAGTGCAGCAGCTCGTCGCGGTAGCCCAGCTGCATCACGTTGCGCATCATCCGCGCCGGGGTGAGATTGTAGCTGTCGTCGTAGGCGGTGGCCATGCGCAGGCCATGCGGCGGCACGATCACGTCGCCCATTGTCAGCATGGCGCGGTCGCCATCACAACTGATCGCGCCGAGTTCGACCCAGCCGTTCACTCGCTGCGGCAGCAGCCCCGTGCTGGCGGGATCGTAGGCCGGGGCGACCAGCGACACGAACATGCGGTCGATATCCGCCGGATGCACCGCATCGCCATCGGCCAGCCAGCCTTCGCGCAGGGTCGAGAAGGGCAAGGTCACCGTGGCATCGGTGGGCGTGCCGCTGGCGTACATCCACAGCCGGACGTACCAGCTGCGCGGGGTCCCCTGGGCATCGCGCCCCTCGATGGTGAGCGTGGGGCCATGCACGGCATCGAGCGGCAGCACGCCCGATGAGGTCCAGTGGAAGGTCAGCGTGGTGCGCGAATAGTCGCGATCGGTGTCGTAGGACAGCAGCGGGTGGTCGAACCGGTCCACGCTTTCCCAGATCAGGCCCACCAGCGCGCTGGCGTGCTGCAACTCGCACTCCACCCGCAGTCCGTCGGCTGCCGTGGTCACCACCGATGCAAGGTCGCCACGGGGAAAGTCGACGGTCCAGAAGCGCGGATCGAAACGCTGGAGGAAGTCGGTTTCCTGCCCCGTTCGTTCAGTGGCTAACCAATAGGCCATGGGCTCGGCTCCCTCAGGCTTCGCGCATCGCGCGGGCCACCGCGCTGGCGACCTGGCGCGAGGAGCGGCGGAGCATCACCGGCGCATCGCTGCCGCGCGGCGCGGCAAGGTTGATCGACACGCGCACATCGCGGCCGGGGCCGCCGCCGCCTGTCTCGATCCGCCCGGCGCTGGTGGGGACGAACAGTTCCGGGCCGCGTTCACCCACCACGAAGGGCCGGCCAGGACTGACCGGGCCGCCGGTGGCGCGGCCGGGCGAGCCGAACAGCGAACCGAAGAACCCGCTCAACAGCGAGCCGAACGGGTTGCTGCCGCTCGATTGCGACCCGCCGCCCCCGAACAGGCTGGCAAGGCCCGACTGCACCGCCTGCGCGGCAATCGAGTTGAGCGCGCGGAAGGCCACGTCCTTCAACTCGTCGAAGCCCAGCTGGCCGCGGCGGATGGCCGACAGCAGCCCGCGTTCGAGCACCTGGCCAGCGCGCTCGAAACCGTCGAGCAGCGAGCCGTCGAGCGTGGTGCGCATGGCCTCGACATCGGCGCGGAAGCCGCTGGTGCTGGCGCGCACATCCACCATCAGCGTCTCTACGGGATCATCCATTTCCGTCGTGCTCCATCATGCGTTCAAGGTCGGCGCGGGACATGGCGCCGCCGGTCGGTTGGGGCGGGGCGAGCACCGCCGCGAGTTCGGCGGGGGTGGCGCGCCAGAACCAGTGCGGCGGCCAGCCCAGCTGGCGCCCGGCCAGCCCGGCCAGGCGGTAGGCGTTGTCGGCAAAGCTCTGGCTCATCCCCGGCCTTGCAGGATCTGCCGCAGCAGTTCGCGCAAGGGCGCTGCGGCTCCGGCCAGGCCCATGGCGAGCACGGCCTCGCCCACCGTGTCGCGAGTCAGGCCATCGCGGTGCTGGCAGCAATGCCAGAACAGCGCGGCGATTTCGGCAAGGCGCAGCTGGCCTTCGCTGGCGCGTTCGACCAACGCGAACAGTGGCCCGAGTTCCTCCTCGGCAGCCACCAGCGCGGTGAAGCTGGGGCGCAGGACATGGGTCTCGCCCGCCACCACCAGCACGGCTTCGCCGCGATGTGGATTGGCGGAAGTCATGCAGGCACCACGGCTCCCGAGCTTTCCAGCTGGAGCGTGTAGTTGCGCTCGCCGTTGTAATCCCCGGCATAGTCCAGCCGCTGCACCAGGAACCGGCCGCGCAGCTTCTCGCCGTCCTCGAAACTGAGTTCGTAGTCCTCGATTGTGCCTGCCAGTGCGTGCGCGCGGATCGCCGCTTCGGCGCCGCTGCCAAGGAAGATCCCCGCTGCGCTGACCGAAACCGAGCGCGTCCCCGCGCCGGATAGCAGATCACGCCAGCCGCCCGAATCCTTGTGCGTGACGACCACGGCATCGCCGTTGATCGACATCTGCGTGGTCCGCAGGCCGGCGACGGTGGAATAGGCAGGCGGCTGCGCGCCGTCGCCGATCTTGAGCAGGAAGGCGGAACCTCTTTGGGCGGTCATGATGGCTAACTCCGTGATTGAAAGGCGGAAGGCTCGAACGGCGCTGGACAGCACCTTTGCGGTTGACGTATTTTTGCTTCCCGACCCAGCTATGCCGGGAGGGCTTGATGCGATTGCTGTTCGTATTGGTGGCAGTGCTTGGCCTGACGAGTTGCGGGTGGAATGCGAATTCCCGGCTCATCCCGATGGCAGAACGCGCGGTGCCCGATGTCACTGGCGAGTTCCAGTTTGAAGGGCGCACCATCAGCTTCGAGAGACGGTTGCCCGGCAATCTTGTCGAGGTCGTCGCAATGCTTGAGGATGGATCAACCGAGCGAACGACGGTTGCCTTTGACCTGCTGCGCATTGTGCGAGACGACAATGGAACGCGCAGCTTTTACCTGATTGAGATGGACCATACGACCGAGGATGGGGCCAGTTTCGGCTACGAATTGTTTGCTATCGACCAGGGAGTGGACGCCGAAGGCGCGCCGCTGCCCGACCCCACGATTGCGTGGTATTCCTTGAATTGTGCCGATGCCAGTGATCGCTTCGACAGCGATCCCGAGCAGCGCTGCCAGTTTTCACGATACGCCGATTTGATGCTGGCGGCTGACGATTTGCTGACCTGGATGCTCGATCCGCGCATTCCGCTGTTGGTGGATGACGGGCGAAGGTTGAGCGAAGACTAGGTCTCCAGCAGGCGGAAACGGTATTCCAGCAGCACCGCGCGTTCGTTGCGCGGGCGCTGTTCGGCGCGGGCGCGCAGGAACGTGGTGCTGGCCACGGTAAACTCGCCCTGGTCGCGTGGCAGGCTTTCCACGCGATCCTCCACCTGCGCCACCAGGGCGCTGGCTTCGGCAGCTTCCTCGCCGCGCAGGTGCAGTTCCAGCGCCACGCGCACTTCGCGACCGCGCAACTGCTTGGTGCTCCAGTCGGTGCTGGCGCTGGCGGCAATGCCCAGCCACGGTGCAGACGCGCGCGAGGGGGCCTCCTCGGTCACCGCGTTGAGCGCAGCGGAGAGCAGCGGATCGCTGGCCAGCCACTGGACCAGCAGGGTGCGGAACCGGCTTTCCATCTAGCGATCCCCCTGGGTGTAGAGCGGCCAGAGCAGCCGCGCCTCGCGCCAGCGCGAACCGTCGCGCCGCCGCTGGCGCAGCAGCATTTCGCCATGGGCCTGCGCCAGCGCGACAGCCGTTGAGGCAAGCCGCTGGGCGAGGCCGGTGAACTGCGGTGCCTTGGCCGAAATCATGCGAGGCGCATCCGCCGCCAGGGCTGCCACAGGGCCGCGACTGCGGCAGGCGGGTGAACCTTGCCCTCGCCGGCTTCACGCTCGCGGTAATTGTGCGCGGCCAGCCGCAGCACGCCGTGGCGCAGGCCCTGGGGCAGGCTGGCCCAGCCAGGTGCGATCCCGGCTTCGAAGGTGACGACCAGGCGGGTTTCGGCCACGGCCCGCAGCAGCCGCAAGCGGCCGCAGCCATCAGCGGTGATATCGATCAGGTAGTGATCGACCGGAAGCGCAGCCCGGGTGCCGTCGCTGGCCATGGCCTCGACATTGGTGATGGCCACCACCGGCGCGGTGGCCAGCGGCATCCATTCATAGCTGGCAGGCAGCACTTCCTCGCAGCCCGCCACCAGCGGCATGGCGCGCGTATAGCCCTCGCAGGTTTCCAGCGCCGCGCGGAGCAGCGCGACAAGCGCCGCATCGTCGCGCGTGGTGGTCACGGCGAGCCATTGCTTGAGCTCGTCCAGTGCCTCGGCCGCCAGCACGGGTGGCACGACTACAAGCCGCCTCATGGCAGTCTCCTTTTTTGTTGAATGCGAGAGGGTTGCCAATCGGTCGCGCAGCGACCGCAAGGCCGACGGGCCGCCCGCAGCGGGCGCAGCTCT
>JAGREI010000082.1 GCA_020446625.1 Erythrobacter sp. | reverse complement strand
CGTGCTGGTAGGGGCTCATGGTCCCTGGATCGACGTTGAGATAGGGATCGAACTTGCGGATGCGGACCTTGTAGCCGCGCGCCTGCAACAGGGCTGCCAGGGAGGCAGCCATGAGACCCTTGCCGAGCGAGGAGACCACGCCGCCGGTGATGAAAATATACCGCGCCATGGGATTCGGGCCTTAAGGGTGCTTGCGGATTCGGCGCAAGCGCCTTGGGCAAGATTTTCACCGCTGCGAGCTGGTTGCCCGCAGATTTGTGGAAACGGGTGGTGCGCGCTTACTGCGCCAGGTCGGACGCCGGACCGGGCGTGGGTGCCGCAGCGGGGGCCTCGCCTGCCGCATCGCCAGCCGGAGCCGCAGCTGGATCGGCCGCGGGATCGTTCTGGGCCGGGGTGCCGGTCGAACGGTCAAGCGTGTCGTCCAGCTCGCGTTCGCCCGAATTTTCCACTGCTAGCGCCGCCAGCACGATGGCCAGGCCCACGAAGAACACCGCGAACCACTTGGTCGCGCGGGTGAGGAAGTCCGCCGCGCCGCGTGCCGACATCAGCCCGCCGGGGCTGCCGCCGCCGCCCATGCCGAGGCCGCCGCCTTCGGATCGCTGCATCAGCACCAGGATGACAAGCCCGGCGGCGATGAAGGCCTGGACGACGCTGAGGAAGAAAAACAGGTTCATGGCTGGTTACGCACTATTCTTGGTAAAGGGGGAAATCTGGCGGCCCATGTAGTCGCCTTGCCGAAAACTAACAAGGGGCCGCGCCCCCGGCTCGGATGCAGTTCAGCCAGGCCGGAACGGGATCAGTGATCGCGCGGAAGGTCTGCCGCGGCGATCACGATGCCGAGGAAGCTTTCGGCGGTCAGGCTGGCGCCGCCAACCAGCGCCCCGCCCACTTCATCGGCGCTGAGCAGTTCGGCGGCATTATCAGGCTTCACCGATCCGCCGTAGAGGATGCGCACCCCGGCCCCGGCCTCGCCATAGATCGCCACCAGCTTGGCGCGGATGTGGCGGTGCATGGCGGCAACGTCGTCCACCGTGGGCGTGCGCCCGGTACCGATCGCCCAGACGGGTTCGTAGGCGACGGTGATCTTCTCGGCCAGTTCTTCGCCCGTGGGCAGCGATCCGCTCAGCTGGCGGCTGACGACGGCTTCGGCCTTGCCGGCGTCGCGTTCTTCCTCCGTCTCGCCCACGCAGACGATCAGGTTGAGCCCGGCGGCCAGTGCGGCCTTCGCCTTTTCCAGCACTCTGGCATTACTTTCGCCATGATCGGCGCGGCGTTCGGAATGGCCGACGATGGTGAAGTCGGCCCCGGCGTCCTTCACCATGGCGGCAGAGACATCACCGGTATGCGCGCCGCCTTCGGCAGGGTGCACATCCTGTGCGCCCACGCCCATCAGTTCGGCTTCCTTGCGCACTGCGTGAATCAGCGTGAACGGCGGGGCGATGGCCACTTCCACCTTGGTCAGCCGCTCTGCACCGCGATCAATCGCCCGCGCTTCGGCCAGCATGGCGCGGGTGCCATGCATCTTCCAGTTGCCGACGATATAGGGTCGTTTGGACATTTTTAGTGTAATTTCCGTAACTTGCTTGTGCAGACCGGGCGCCAATGTCGCCTGCCTGCAATGAAATGCGATGAGTGCGCTAGTATGGCCATCCGCGCTTGTCAAAGCTGGTAATGCACTTTGCCGGAAAGCTGCGCTGGGCTGTTGCGGGAGAGTCGCATGGCGGATAAAGCGGGCGCCACAAGGCGTGCGGGGGCCATCCCGCACCCGCCAAGACACCGAGAAACACAGAAAACACCGAATCGATGATCCAGTTCATTCGCAAGTTCTTCCAGTCCAAGATCGGCGTGGGCCTGACGCTGGCCTTCCTCGCCGTGATCGCGGTGGCTTTTGCCGCGGGCGACGTGCTCAATAACTCGGTGCTCAGCGGGCTGACCGGCAGCGACAAGGTGGCCGAAGTGGGCGATCGCGACATTACCGCGGCTGACCTCGACACGGCAGTCAGGAACGCGCACCGCCAGGCGCAGACGCAGAACCCCACGCTGACGCTGGAAGCCTTCATCGCGCAGGGCGGCATGGACGACGTGCTGGAATCGATGCTCAACCGCGCCGCGCTGGCCGAATTCGCGCATAGCCTGGGCCTGCGTTCGGGCGATCGGCTGGTGGATAGCGAGATCGTCAACATTCCCGCCTTCCAGGGCGTTGACGGCAGTTTCAGCGCCGATGCCTTCCGCGCCGCGCTGCGCCAGCAGGGGCTGACCGAAAGCGCCGTGCGCGACGATATCGCGCTGGGCCTCTACGTCCAGCAGACCGCCCTGCCCGTTTCCTATGGCGCCACCCTGCCGGTCAGCTTTGCGCGCCGCTATGCCCAGCTGCTGGGCGAAACCCGCCACGGCAGCGCGGCCGTGCTGACAGCCGATGACTTCGCGCCGCAGGGCGATCCCACCGATGCCGAATTGCAGGGCTTCTACCAGGCCAACAGCGCCCGCTACATCCGGCCCGAACGCCGGGTGATCCGCTATGCCGCCTTCGGGATTGATGCCGTGGGCGACCTGCCGCCGGTAACCGCCGAACAGATCGCCGCACGCTATGAACGCGATGCCACGCAGTATGCAGCCAGCGAAACGCGCACCTTCACCCAGCTGGTGCTGCCCACCCAGGCCGCTGCGCAAGCGGTGGTGAACGAAGTCAACGGCGGCATGACGCTGGAAGCTTCGGCCCGCGCCAAGGGGCTGGAAACCGTCACTCTCACCAGCCTCGACCGTGCGGCGCTGACCACGCAGACCTCTGCCGCCGTGGCGACCGCGGGCTTCGCTGCCCAGCGCGGCGCGCTGGCCGGCCCCGCACGCGGCAACCTGGGCTGGTATGTCCTGCGCGTGGACGGCGTGACCGAAAACAGCGGCCAGACGCTGGCGCAGGCCACTCCGACGATCCGCACCCAGCTGGAGGGCGAGGCCCGCCAGACCGCGCTGGAAGACCTGACCGAGCGGCTGGAAGACGAATTCCGCGATGGCCGCACCCTGTCCGAAGCCGCCAGCGAGCTGGGCGTGGGTATCATCACCACCCCCGAACTGACGGCCACCGGCCAGGTTTACGGCACCACGCAGACGGCGCCGCCGGAAATGGCGCGGCTGCTGTCCTTCGCCTTCCAGATGGAGGAAGGAGCGCCCGAGCTGACCGAGATCGTGCCGGGCCAGCAGTTCCTGATCTTCGACGTGTCCGACGTTACCCCCAGCGCCGCCGCGCCGCTGGCCGAGATCACCGACACGGTGACCGCCGACTGGCGCAAGGAACAGGGGCTGGCCGCTGCCGGTGCCGCCGCTGCGCGGATCATCGAACGAGTTGAAGGCGGGGCGACTCTGGCCGCAGCCGTCGCTGCCGAGGAAGTGAACATCCCCACGCCGCTGGCGCTGAACATCAGCCGTGCGGAACTGCGCAACCAGCAGCGCCTGCCGCGCCCGACCGTGCTGTTCTTCTCCATGGCCGAAGGATCGGTGAAGCGCGTGGAGGAAGAAGAGGCCGGGGCCTGGTTCGTGGTGCAGTTGAATGATATCGAGACGCCCGACCTGGCCGACAACAATCCGCAGGTTCAGGCCGTACGCACCCAGTTGGGGCAGGCCGTGGGCGAGGAATACGTCGATCAGTTCGTCGCGGCGGTGCAGGATCACCTCGATGCGCGCACCAACGATGAAGCCGTGGCGGCCTTGCGCACGCAGCTGCTCGGCATCACCAACAACTAGGGCGCAGGCCATGACTGCCGCTCCGCACAATGCCGAAGCCGCGCTTGCGGCCCTGTCCGACGGGCGCAACACGCTGGTCTGGCGGCGCGTGGTGGCCGATACCGAAACTCCGATTGGCGCCGGGCTAAAGCTGATCGAGCCGGGGCGCGGGGATTACCTGCTCGAATCGGTCGAAGGCGGCGAGATTCGCGGGCGCTACTCGATGCTGGGGCTGGACCCTGACCTGGTGTTCCGCGCCACCGGCGCCAGCGCCGAAGTCAACCGTATCTGGCGGCACGACCGCGCGGCCTTTGCCCCATTGCCGGGCAACAGCCTGGAGGAACTTCGCGCGCTGGCGAACCTGTGCCGGATCGACATGCCCGAAGGGCTGCCGCCTGCCCTCGCCTTCCTCGTCGGCTATTTCGGCTACGAGACGATCGGGCTGGTCGAAAGCCTGCCGCGCGCGCCGCAAAGCGAGCTGGCCCTGCCCGACATGCTGTTTGCCCGCCCCGCGCTGGTGCTGGTGTTCGACCGGCTGACCGATGGCCTGTTCGTCGTCGCGCCGCTGTGGGCCGATGCCGCGGGCGATCCTGCCGCGCAGATCGAGCGTGCAGGCGAACGCATCGACGACGCGCTGCGCCGCCTGGGCGAGAAGGTACCCGACAGCCCGCGCCTGGCGGACGAGCCGGACTTGGCGCTGAACGCGGTGATGGCCGAAGCCGACTATGCCGACATCGTGCTGCGGGCGAAGGACTACATCACCGCGGGCGACGTGTTCCAGGTGGTGCTGGCGCAGCGGTTCACCTGCCCCTTCCCCCTGCCGCCGATCGCGCTTTACCGCGCGTTGCGGCGGGTGAACCCGTCACCCTTCCTCTATTTCCTCGATCTGCCGGGTTTTGCCGTGGTCGGCTCCAGCCCGGAAATCCTGGTGCGCGTGCGCGATGGAGAGGTGACGATCCGCCCCATCGCCGGGACTCGCCCGCGCGGCGCGACCGAGAGCGAGGACAAGGCCAACGAATTGTCGCTGCTGGCCGATCCCAAGGAATGCGCCGAGCACCTGATGCTGCTGGACCTGGGTCGCAACGACGTGGGCCGGGTGGCGGGCGCGGATTCGGTGACCGTCACCGACAGCTTCACCATCGAACGCTACAGCCACGTGATGCACATCGTCTC
>JAGREI010000081.1 GCA_020446625.1 Erythrobacter sp. | reverse complement strand
GCTGCGCAAGCTGAAGCACCCGTCGCGTAGCCGGAAGATGCGGTCGTTCCTCGATCAGTAGGCAAGCCTTGACATCCAGGGCGCGCGCCTCCGACTACTGGCGGAGCGCCGCTCTGGTTGTCTGACGGCTATTATCGGTGGAGGCTGGGTGAGCTCAGAACAGGAACGCCGCGACTTCATACGCGGCATGACGACCGTGGGGACGATCTTCGAGAATCCCTTTCCCACCACGATGGCGGAATGGAACGGGCAGCAGTTCGGCCGCGTCAATCGCGAGGATGGTGGCGGATTGTACGTCGTCATGCTTGCCATCCCGGTGCTCGCTGCGGCGCTGGCTCTGGCCGTGGCATCAATCCCGTCGGCTATCGTCCTGCTGACCATCTGCGTGGTGCTGAACCCCAACAGCCGGGTCACCTTGTGGGATTCCTATGTGGCGGCCAGCTTTGCCCTGTGCGGCCTGCTGATTGCAGGCGGCCTGTTACTGGGGCTGTTCATGCTGGTGTCGGACGATCAGTCTCCCTCTTCGCTGGGGTTCCAGCTGACCTGGAGCCTGTCCTATGTCGGTGAATGGCTGTGGAACTGGGGGAATGCGGCCCAGGTATCCACCACGCCGCCGCCAGCATCTTCGATCATCACGACCCTGGCAGTCGTCAGCATTCCCCTTCTCGCCACAGTTTCCCTGATCCTGCGATGGCGCCTGCCCGAGGACTTTGGCGGCACGGGTCGCTGGACGTCGGCGCTTGTCGCGGCGGGCCTTTACATCATCCTTGCTCCGCTGGTGATCGCAGCGATCGTTATCATCTATCCCAAGGATTTTGCCCCTGGCGAAGCCTTGGGCGGCTTCAGTATCTGGGCCTTCGGGCTTTACGGTGCGCTGGTCACCATCGTCGGTGCATTCGCACTGGCGTGGTTCGCTGCCCGCTTCCTGGCGCCGTTGATCGTCCGGAACAACAGTGGAATGTATCGCGCATTCTGGTGGGCCATTGCTGCCGACATCGCGCTTGTCCTGGCCAGCTTTCTGCTGTTCCGGGGGGCAGACGAAGCTGGGGCGGCGATGGTCGGAACGCTTGGCGGCATCCCGACAAGAGCAAGCTTCTGGCACGGCCTGCCGGGACTGCTGAAGATTGCCCTGCCCGGCGTTCTGGTTGGCTCGGTGATCGTTGGACTGGGCCAGTATTCAGCCCACCGCTTCCGGACCTTTGCGCTGACACTGGCCGTGTTTGCCCCGGTGCTGCTGGCAATCAGCTTTGCATCGCTTACCCTGGTTCTGGCCCTGACCCTGTTCGGCGTCTGATACCGAGGCGAGATTTCGGAAGGGAATCGACACGGCCATCATCCGGTGGCAAGGTTCCGCGCAGGAGAGGTTTGAAGCCAGCCCCTTGCAGCGGGAGTCTTGAACCGTGTCCGTAATCGCCATCGTCAGTCAGAAGGGCGGCTCCGGCAAGACCACGCTTGCCCTACACCTGGCCACCCATGCCGCCTACAAGAAGATGCAGACCGTCGTGGTCGACACCGATCCGCAGGCCACCGCCGCCGCCTGGGGGGCTTGGCGCGGGGATTTCCTCCCCGCCGTCGTCACCAGCCCGCCTGCCCGGCTCGCCCGCACCATCGAGAACGCGCAGAAGGAAGGCGTGGGCCTGGTGGTGATCGACACCCCGCCCCATGCCGAAGCCGCCATGCGCGAAGCGATCAAGGTGGCCGACATGGTGCTGATCCCCACCCGCCCGCGCGCTTTCGACCTGCACGCGCTGGAAGGCATTGCCGACATGGTCAGCTTTGCCGGCACCCCTGCCTTCGTGCTGTTCAACGGCGTTCCTGCGCGGGCATCGAAGATGATCGCGCAAGCCAGGGCGACGGTGAAGGAACTTGGGCTGGAAGTCTGCCCCGTCATGTTCGGTGAACGCGCCGACTTCCACCGCTCATCCGCCAAGGGCGAGGTCGCCAGCGAGATCGACCCCGAAGGCAAGGCCGCGGGCGAAGTCGCCGCGCTGTGGAAGTGGGTGAAGAAGGCGCTTGCCTAGCGCGGGGCGCGCGTTCCACACTCCCCTGCATGGGAGCGGGATACGATTACATCGTCGTGGGCGCAGGCTCGTCCGGCGCTGTGGTGGCTGCGCGGCTTTCCGAAGACCCGGCCTGCCGGGTGCTGCTGATCGAGGCCGGCGGACCCAACCGCCACCCGCTGCAACTGATGCCACTGGCCTTCCCGCGCGTGGCCTTGGGCAGGATCGGCACCTGGCAGTTCGAAAGCGAGCCTGAACCCGCACTGGGCGGGCGGCGGCTGGGCATTCCGCGCGGGCGCACGCTGGGCGGCACCAGCTCGGTCAACGCGATGATTGCGGTGCGCGGCAACCGGCGCGATTTCGACGACTGGGCCACAGCCGGGTGCGAAGGGTGGGCGTTCGCTGACGTGCTGCCCTACTTCCGGAAGCTCGAAAGCCATTGGCGCGGCGAGAGCGAGTGGCACGGTGGCACCGGCCCGGTCGGGATCAGCCGGATGCAGGGGCCGGACCTGCTGTTCGAAGCCCACCGTGCAGCCTGCGAAGCGGCAGGCATTCCCTATTGCGAAGATCCCAACGGGGCGGAGCAGGACGGCATCAGTCACATGGAATCGACCGTCTCCCAAGGCCGCCGGGCGAGTTCGTACCGCGCCTATCTCCACCCTGCCCGCCGCCGCCCCAACCTGACCACGCTCACCGGCGCACAGGTGACGCGGATCGTGGTGGAGCGCGGGCGCGCTACCGGGGTGGAGATCGCCCGAAACGGCGCGACGCAGCGCATCCATGCCAGCAACGAAGTCGTGCTGAGCGCCGGGGCCTATGGCTCGCCACAGGTGCTGATGCTGTCGGGGATCGGCAATGCAGACGAACTGCGCGCGATGGGGATCAAACCGGTCCACGCCCTGCCCGGTGTCGGCCGGCAGCTGGCCGATCATCCGGTGGTGATCCAGGAATATGCGCTGAAGCAGGATCTGGGCCTTACCCGCCACCTGCGCATGGATCGCGCCGCCGTCGCTGCCGCGCGCTGGTTCCTCACCGGCGGCGGACCGTTCAGTTACACCGGCACGCTCGCCAATGCCTTCCTGCGCAGCGATCCGGCGGCGGACCGGCCCGACGTGCAGATGATGTTCCTGCCGATGAGCGGCGATGCGCGGCTGTGGGTGCCGGGGCTGCAAAGGCGCTCACCGCCGCGGCTGTCGGTGCGCACCGGATACCTGCCGCTGAAGTCGCGCGGCTGGGTGAAGCTGGCGAGCAGCGATCCGCGCGCCGCGCCGCGCATTTTCCTCAACATGTTCTCCGCGCCCGGCGACATGGATGGGATGGTCCGCTCGATCCGGATCACCCGCGACATCTACGCGCGGGAGCCGCTCGCCCGGCTGATTGCACACGAACACCTGCCCGGCGCGGACTTGCAGAGCGATGCGCAGCTGGAGGCTTTCGTCCGCGCCAATGCCACTCACCGCGCGCATCCGGCGGGATCGTGCCGCATCGGGGTGGACGATCAGGCGGTGGTCGACCCGCAGCTGCGCCTGCGCGGTCTGGACGGCCTGCGCGTGGTCGACGCCTCGGTGATGCCCGCCCTGCCGCGCGGCAACCCCAACCTCGCCTGCCTGATGATCGGGGAGAAGGCAGCGGACATGATCCGCGCCGCTACCGGGGCCGCCTGACGCGCAGTTCCCCCTGTGACTCCTCGCTGTGACCGTCATCACAGCTTTGCCGGTCCTCACCGCTATGACTCGTGGCTGCCCAGTGGGGGCAAATGATGGAAACCTAACAGGAGGGAACCTGCGATGACCGACAAGAAGCAACCCGCCAAGCTCGACGAGACCGACCTCGACCAGGTCACCGGTGGCCTTTATTCCACGCACGCTGCGGGGACCGAGACTTTCACCGCCAAGAACAAGCTCACCAACAGCCCGCTCAACCTCGAAACCAAGTTCGAGGACGAGTGATCCCGACCCCGCGCGCCTGCCGCTGGCTGGCGCGCGGGTCAGCCCGGTTCACGCCTGCGGCACCCACACCGCGCCCTTGATGTGGCGCACCAGCCCTGCATCATCCAGCAGGTAGTGGATGTAGAATTCCACCGGCACGCTCACGCCAACCGGCACCGGCGTCATCCCCGGATAGCCTCGTTGGTCCAGTTCCTGCTGCGTCAGATCCTTCAGGCCGGTGAAGGTGATCACGACATTGGCAACGAAGCCCTGCCTACCGGGGAAGAATTCGCGGAACTCCACCTCCTCGCGGCAATATTCGTGGAAGAAGGCGTAGAATTCGCGGAAGGCAGGCTTGCCGCGCACCGCGAAGCCCGCGTTCTCTAGCACGAAATCATCGGCAAAGAACCGTTCCAGCGCGGCGTAGTCGCGCGCGTTGAAGGCCGCGAGGTAGCGGAGATAGTCAGCTTCGGTCATCGGCCAGCACGATACAGGCGATCGCCACCGGGGCAAGATAACCTGTCCCCGGTGGCGTCATGTCAGCATGGCATCAATGCAGCGGAATCACCGTCAGACCGGAGGCCGGCGGATCATTGAACATGTTGTTGCCATAAGAATTCACCCGCCCGCCGTTTTCCAGCAGGAAAGTCGATCCGCGCCCGGTGAAAGTCGTGGTTCCCAGCGTGAGCAGGTTGGTCGAGCCGTTGATGTAGATGTGATTCAGCCCGCTGTTGGCAATCAGCGAGTCGGTGATCCATGCACGCGAGCGCCCTGCGACGTTGGAAATCGACAGGGCATAGGTTGTGCTGCCGATGATCCGCGAATTGTTGATCGTTAGTTCGGCAGTACCGGCAGTGTTGATCACGATGCCGGTGGTGAACCCGCGAATGGATACGTCTTCCAGCACCAGGATTCCGGGCGAGATCATGTTGATTCCCGTCAGGCCGGGCAGACTGATCTGGTTCAACCCCTCGATCTCGATGTCCTGCAAGACCACGCGATCGGTGGGATTGGGCAGGTTCACGTTAATGCCGTTGGTTCCGGCAACCAGAATCGATGCAGTCACGCCTTCGCCCCGGATGGTGATCGGCTTGGTGATGGTGACGGCACCCACACCGGCCGGATCGAGGATGTTGATCTCACCGCCCGACGCGGTCTTGGAAATGGCCCCGGCCAGCGTCTTGCACGGCGCGGTGCGGCTGCACGGGTTGGCGTCGTCACCCACGCCGGAAACCCAGGTTCGCGTGGCCTGCGCCATGGCTGGCGTGGCGGCGACTCCTAACAGGATGACCATTGCGGCAATGGCCTGCATCACAAACTTGCGCATGTATGATTCCCCCCTGGACGCGATGGCGTCGTCTGCCAGCACTCTTGCAGAGCGACAGGCGCGCCATTGAAATGGACAGGTTTTACGAAGCATTGGCCGCTGAACGGCACTGACCCGACTGGCCCAGCGGCAGCCAGTCCGGCCTGCTGCATCACGGTGCAGGCATTCCTCAATATCACGGTGCAATCCGGCAAGACAATCCCGCCGTGTTTCGGGCGGCACGTCTGCGCTTTTGTTGGCCGGCGAATCCGGCCTGCTGGTGGCCAATTCGGGCTATGCCTTCCTGGGTCAGATGCCCGGCAACGTGCTGCTGGTCTACGGCCTGGGCGACGAATAGCCACTATCAGGGGACAAAGCCCATTTGCGGTGGCATCGCCGCGCATGAATCACTATGGCGCGCCCATGCGTATCGCCATTGCCTCCGATCATGCCGCAATCGCCATGAAAGCCGAACTGCGCGAGTGGCTCGTCGAACTGGGTCACGAAGTTGCTGACCTTGGTCCGGACAGCGCCGACAGCGTGGACTATCCCGATTTCGGCTACCTGCTCGCCAGCGTGGTGGCCGAAGGCACCGCCGAACGCGGCGTGGCACTGTGCGGTTCGGGTATCGGCATTTCCATCGCTGTCAACCGCAACCCGGCCGTGCGCTGCGCGCTGGTTTCCGAACCGCTGTCTGCCGCCCTTGCGCGCGAGCACAACGATGCCAATGTTATCGCCATGGGCGCGCGCGTGATCGGCATCGAACTGGCCAAGGCCAACCTCACCGCCTTCCTCGGAACGGACTTCGCCGGTGCCAATGATCCTTCGAGTAGGCACCAGCGCCGTGTCGACAAGCTCTCCAATCCTGCCTGAAAGTACCACTGATGTCCGCCAGCCAGCCCGCCAGTTCCGCCAATCCGCTCGACCGCTTCTGGAACGACGATCTCGAAACCGCCGATCCGCTGGTCTACGGCATCATCCGCAAGGAACTGGGTCGCCAGCGTGACGGGATCGAACTGATCGCCAGCGAGAACGTGGCCAGCCCCGCCGTGCTCGAAGCCTGCGGTTCGGTGTTCACCAACAAGTATGCCGAAGGCTATC
>JAGREI010000080.1 GCA_020446625.1 Erythrobacter sp. | reverse complement strand
TCGACGGCGCGCATATCCGCACCCTCTTGCTCACCTTCTTCCACCGGCAGATGCCCGAGATCATCAAGGCCGGACACCTGTTCATCGCCCAGCCGCCGCTGTTCAAGGTCGCCAAGGGCAAGAGCGAGGTCTACCTGAAGGACCAGGGCGCGCTCGATCGCCACCTGGTGGAAGCCGGGCTGGCTGACCGGGTGCTGGAAAGCGCGAGCGGCGCGCGCGCCGGGGCGGACCTGGCCGACCTGGTCGACCAGGCGCTGCTCTTGAAGAACCTGATCGCCTTCGCTCCGCGCAAGTACGATGCCAGCGTGATCGAGGCCATGGCCATGGCGGGCGCGCTGGCGACCGACATGTCGCCGGCCGACCGCAATGCCGCGCTGGCCCGCGCCGCCGCGCAGTTGCAGCTGGGCGACAGCGAAGCCGAATGGTCCGCCCGCCTGACCGATAGCGGGGAAGTGCGCTTCGACCGCGTCTGGCGCGGGGTGGCCGATGTCCACCTGATCGAAGGCAAGTTCCTCTCCAGCGCCGAAGCGCGCAAGCTGCACGCGCGCGGCGTGGCGCAGGCCGAAACCTATGCCAGCCCGGCGCGGCTGGTGAAGGCGGGCAGCGCGCCCGTCGAAGTCGAAGCCAGCGACGAGGCGGAAGCTGACAGCGACATGCCGCTGTTCGATCCGGACAGCGCGATCACCCGCCCCAGCCAGCTGCTCGACGCGGTGCTGGCGGCGGGCCGCAAGGGCCTGTCGATCAGCCGCTACAAGGGGCTGGGCGAAATGAACGCCGAACAGCTGTGGGAGACCACGCTCGACCCGGAAAACCGCGAACTGTTGCAGGTGAAGGTGGAAGACGCCGACGTGACCGACGAGATCTTCACCCGCCTGATGGGCGACGTGGTCGAACCACGGCGCGAATTCATCCAGGAAAACGCGCTCAACGTGGCCAACCTGGACGTCTGACACGGCTCAACGAGGGGATCGAGCGATGGAACAGCAACCGGCCCGATCGCTCGAAAGCGGCAGCTACCTGGTCTTCCTCGCGCTGGTCACGCTGGCGCTGGGCGCGGTTGCCTGGCCGTTCGTCTCGCCGCTGCTGTGGGCCATGCTGGCGGCGATCATGTTCCAGCCGCTGTACCAGTGGTTCCTTGCCAAGCTGGGCGGCGGCGGCAACCGCGCGGCGGTGGCCACGCTGCTGGTGATCACCTTCGCGGTGATCGTGCCTGCGCTGTTCATCGGCGGGGTGGTGGTGGACCAGGCGACATCGGTGGTGCTGGCCTTCCGCGACGGGCGGATCGACCTGGTCGGCTGGTTCGATGCGATCCACGCGCGGCTGCCCGCCGTGGTGCGGAACGAACTCGATACCTCGGGCCTCGGCACCGCCGCCATGGTGCAGCAGCGCGCGCAGGAACTGGCGCTGGAAAGCTCTGGCCTGATCGCGCAGCAGGCGGTGTCGATCACCGGCAGCGCCTTCGGCTTCGTGCTCAGCTTCGGCGTCGGGCTCTACGTCACCTATTTCCTGCTGCGCGACGGGCGCGAGCTGGGCCACCGGGTGCTGTCGCACCTGCCGCTGGCAAGCGAGGTGGTGAGCCAGCTGGCCGACCGCTTCCTCGCCATCGTGCGCGCCACGATCAAGGGGTCGGTGGTGGTGGGGCTGGTGCAGGGCGCGCTGGGCGCGGTCACCTACTGGATCGCCGGAATGCCTTCGGTGGTGCTGCTGGGGCTGCTGACCGCGGTGTTCTCGCTGCTGCCCGCCATCGGCCCGGCCATCGTCTGGGCGCCGGTGGCGCTCTACCTGCTGGCGACCGGTGATGTGTGGCAAGGCGTGCTGGTGCTGGTGTCGGGCGTGGCGGTGATCGGCATGGCCGACAACGTGCTGCGCCCGATCCTGGTGGGCCGCGACACCGGCATTCCCGACTGGATGATCCTGATCTCCACCCTGGGCGGCATCGCGCTGATGGGGCTGGCGGGGATCGTGGTCGGCCCGCTGGTGGCAGGGCTGTTCATCGCTGGCTGGTCGATCCTCTACCGCGATCGCAATCCTGACGAGGAAGAGGAGGCGGAGGAAACCGGGGACGAGCCTGACGCCGAACCCGCAGGCGCCTGATGTCGCTCGTCCGCCCGCAGTCGCAGGAAGAGCAGGTCGGGCGGCTGGTGCTGGCGGGTGCGCTGGTGCTGTTCCTGCCCGCGCTGCCCTTCGGCGGCTACCTGCTCTATCCCTTCACCATCCTCACCACCTGGTTCCACGAGATGGGCCACGGCCTTGCCGCCATGGCCACCGGCAACGATTTCCAGCAGCTGGTGATCCTGCCCGACGGATCGGGCGTGGCCACGTCCGACCTCGACCATGACACCGGCGCCCTGACGCGCGCGCTGATCGCCATGGGCGGGCCGCTGGGGCCAAGCGTGGTGGGCGCGGGGCTGATCATGGCCAGCAGCCGCCATCGCTGGTGGCGCCCGGTGCTGCTGGCCATGGCCGCCGCGCTGGCGCTGTCGACGCTGATCTGGGTGCGCTCGCTGACCGGCTGGCTGGTGCTGCCCGCGCTGGCTGCGGGCCTGGCCTGGCTGGCCTGGCAGCCGCGCGCCGCCTGGCAGCTGTTCGCGCTGCAATTTCTCGGAGTGCTGGCCGCGCTGTCGATGTTCCACGACTGGGACTACCTGTTTTCCAATGCCGCGGTGATCGGCGGGCAGCCCATGCTGTCGGACACCGGAGCCATCGCGGCGGAGCTGTGGCTGCCCTACTGGTTCTGGGCGGCGGTGATCGTCGGCCTGTCGGGCCTGATGGTGGGGGCAAGCCTGAAGTTCGCGCTCAATCGCGAGGGATAGCCAGGGCCTGCGCTTCCAGCACGGCGAAGCGCGGGCAATCCGGCATGTGCTGGCGATAGAAGGCGGCCAGCCGGAGCAGGTCTGCCCTCAGGTCGCCCGTAGGCATGATCGCTTCGCCAAACCCGGCCTTGCCACTGGCCGCGTCCAGCCAGGCCGGGACGATCGGCACGCCTGCCCCCATGGCGATGTGATAGAACCCGGTCTTCCACTTGCCGTCGGACGAACGCGTGCCTTCGGGCGCGATCACCAGCGCGATGGTCTCGGCGCGCTCGATCATCTGGATCACGCTCTTGACGTAGCCCTGCGGCGCCTTGCGGTTGATCGGCATCCCGCCCATGTCGAACATGAACCGCCGCATCGGCCACTTGAACAGCGAATGCTTGCCGATGAAGCTGGGCTTGATCCCCACTTCCTGCACCGCGCCGGCAAAGAAGATGAAATCCCAGTTCGAGGTATGCGGCGCGCCCACGATGATGAACTTGGCAAGGTTCGGCGGGCGATTGCCGACCTGGTATCCCTTGCGCCGGTAAAGCCAGCGCATGGCCCGCCAGACGAGGCGGGACAGCAGGCTGGGCTGGCGCGGCGGTGGCGCGGCGATCACGGCCTCGACCTGCCATGGCCGCGCAACAGGCCGCGCAGCCATGGCACCACCCACAGCAGCGAAGCGAGCGCCAGCAGGCCGTAGCACCCGGCATAGATCACCAGCATGAACTGCCACTGGGCATCGGTCCCCACAGAGACGACCGAGGGATGCGCGCGCGCCACCGTCAGCGATATCGGCGCGCCGATCGAGTGGCCGTAAAAGTTCTGGTATTCGACCTCCTCGTCCTCCTCGTAGGATTGCCCGGCGAACTGGTAGCGATAGGTGAGGTGATAGCTGTTGCCGCGCCGATGCGGCACTTCGCGCATGTCGGTGACCGTGCCCATCACTTCCACGCCTTCGCTGGCGAGCAGCTGCGAAGTGCGCCAGGCCGACCACAGCGGGTAATGCGCCGCCAGCACCACCAGCGCGATCACCGCCGACCAGATCACCCGGCTGCGCAGCGATTCGCGCGGCGCGCCCCTATCGGCAACTGGCATCGAATCGCTCATGGGCAGCCTCTCCAGCGGCGGGCCTGCCCCGATCTTCAGACCGAGTCCAGCGGCCCGCGCAGGTCCGGCGGCACCAGGGTGCCTTCCAGCCACCGGCCATTCATCCACGCCTGCGTCACGCGGCGGGTGCGGGCGGCGTAGTCGGGGGTGTCTAGGCCCACCAGCGGCAGGTCGAACGTGGCGGCGGTTGCGGCCAGCCCGGCCTCGTCCAGCGCTTGCCCGGCCTTTACCGCGTGGCGCGCCAGTTCCAGTTCCTGCCCCCAGAAATAGACCATGGCGGCGCGCACATTGGCCTGCATGTCGTGGACTTCCTCGGCGCGTTCCCAGCTGACCATGTCGAGCCAGATGTCGGGCATCAGCAGGTCCACCGGCGCGTGGGGCGTCCATTCCAGCGCGTCGCCGTGGATCACCTGCACCTTGGCCCCCGCGCCGCCGGGCAGCTGGCCGAACAGGTCCAGCGCGGCGTTGAGCGCGATCACCTCGTCATCCAGTTCGACCACGGTCACCCGCTCGACCTCGCTCTTCAGCGCGCAATGCGCCGCCGCCCAGCCCATGCCCAGGCCAAAGATCACCACGTGCCCGCGAGCGAACTGGATGCCGATCCGCTGGCTTTCGGTTTCCAGCGGCGACAGCGACATCCACATCGCGTTACGGCGCAGCAGCGCCACCATCGGTTCGGCCCGCTGGATCCCGCTCCAGTAGCCCTGGCACACCACCATCGGCGCGCGGTAAAGCGCCCACGATCCCAGCTGCACGGGGCGATAGAGATCGATCAGCGGATCCCTGGGCATGACCGGCAGGCTGTCGATGTCGATCCCTTCGGGGATCGGCACGCCCGGCGGCAGGAAGGCGCGCTGGCCCTGGTCGCTGGCGCCGAAGATCATTCGCCACCCATGTCGAGGTGCGCCGCCATGAAGGGCAGCACCACGCCGGCAAAGCGTTCCGCGATGCGGTTGACGTGGTTGCCGTCGTAGGTTTCGAAGATGTGTTCCACCCCGAACCGGTCAAGCTGCTGGCTGATCGCGGTATCGTCGCGGATCAGGCCGTCGCCGGCGCCGACGTCGGAGCCGATCGCGGCGAAGCTTTCCAGCGCCGCGACATGGCTGGCGACCATGGCCAGCGGCGAATTGTTGGCCCATTGCGCGATCACCAGCTGGTCCACGCTGCCATCGGCAGCCAGCGGCCACTGGACGTAGAACGGCGGATTGCCGGGATCGGGCGCCCAGGCCGTGGCGCTCGCCAGTCCCGCGCGCATTCCGAAGCCCGCGCCGTCCACCCCGTCGCGCGGCACGGCGGCCATGGCGGCGGCGCTTTCGGGGCTCTCGTTGCGGGGAGAGACGCAGCAGGCGCTCTGCGCCCAGATGGCGTTGAACACTTCGGGGTGAGTCATGCCCACCACCCAGGTGCCGTAACCGCCCATCGAATGGCCCGCCAGGCCCCGCCCGGCACGCGTGGGGATGGTGCGGTAATTGGCATCCACATAGTGCACCAGGTCCATGGCCACGAAATCGCGGAAATTGCCCACCGTGACCGAATTCGAATACATCGATCCGCCCATGGCGGTCAGCGTATCGGGCACCACCACGATGAACTCGCGCCCCTCGGCGGCGTTCTGGGCCACGGCCGTGGGCACCTGCATGAAGTCGTAGAAACCGCGGCCCGAGATGGCGAAGCCGTGGAGGTAGTAGACCACCGGGTAATGCCGCGTGGGGCTGCTGGCATAGCTGGGCGGCAGCACCACCATCACGCTGCGATCGGCGCTGTTGCCTTCGAGGTTGCCTTCCAGCGTGGTGCCGTGGACGAACACTTCTTCCACCGTGATGCCATCGGGAACCACGGCATCGGGCGCGGTGATGTTCTGCGCCGCGGCGGGAACCGCGAACAGGGCCAGCAGGGCGGCGGCAAGCAGGCTATTGCGCATCGAGATTCTCCGCAAAGAAGGGCAGCACCTTTGTCCGGATACGTTCGCGGATGCGGTTGCCATGGTCGCCCTGGTACAGTTCGAACTGGTAGTGGACGCCGAACCGGTCAAGCTCGCGGCGGAACTGGGCATTGCCGTCGAGCAGGAAGTCCTGGTCGCCGATATCCATGGCGAAGGCGTGCAAGGCGTTCAGCTGCGGCAGGTACTGCGGCACCAGCACCACGGGCGCATTGGCCGCCAGCCGCTGGTTCACCAGCGGATCGATGGTGCCATCCTCGCGCAGGCCGGTGTCGACGTGCAGGAAATTGTCCGCCGCGGGATCGGGCGACCAGGTGGCCAGGGTCGAAACCCCCGCCAGTTCCCCGAACCCGGCATTGGCGACCTGTTCTTCGGTCAGCCCCGCGATGGTGCGCGCCTGTTCGGCGGTCATTTCCATCGGCGGCAGGCAGCAGGCGCTCATCATGTAGATGCTGGAGAAGATCCCCGGCCGCCGCATGGCCAGCCGGATGGTGCCGTATCCGCCCATCGAATGTCCCGCCAGCCCGCGCGATGCGGGGCGGGCCAGGGTGCGGTAATGGGCATCGACCCAGCCCACCAGGTCATCGGCCACCATGCCTTCGTAGTCGCCCACGGTCGGGCCGGAGGAATAGAACCCGCCGCGCAGGCGCGAAAAGCCGTCGGGCATCACCATGATGATGTCATGCCCCGCCTCGCTGGCGGCCTGCACCGCTTCCTCCAGGTGGAAGGCTTCCTGCTGCACCGGCGCGGGCATCCAGTAGCCGTGGAGGAAATAGACCACCGGATAGCGGCGGTCGGGATGCTCGTCATAGCCCGGCGGGGTCACCACGAACACGTCGCGGGTGGTGGAATTGCCTTCGAGGTTGCCCGCCAGCGATGGCGCCTCGAAAGTGGTGCGTGTCACCCGCGCGCTGTCCTGCGCATGGGCGGGAACCGCCAGCAGCAGGGCGGCCAGGGCGGCGAATACGGCTTTCGACATGCAGCTCCCCTCGTTCGCCGGGCATCTGCGAGCCGCCCGGCCCGCCCCGGTCTTCCCGGTTCCGATGACTTTGTCCAGCAGCTTTGCATGGCGGGCGGGGGATGGTTCGGCTGCCCGTGCAACCAGCGATATCGCTAGGAACGCGAATGAATTGCAGCTAGTCTGGCGAGCAATGCCATTCACCCAGTTTCTCGACGAACGGGCCATGCCGGCCCCCGACCCGGCACTGGCCGAGGAGGCGCAGCGGCTGGCGGTGATCGAACGCTTCGAACTCGAAGCCCTGGGCGACGATCCCGAATTGCAGGCCATCGTCGAATTCGCCGCGCGGCTGTGCAATTCTCCGGTCTCGATCCTCACCCTGCTCGAAGCCGATCGCCAGCGGTTCATCGCCCGCACCGGGCTGGACGAGCGCGAAACCGCGCGCGAGGTGGCCTTCTGCAACTATACCCTGGGCCGGGCCGACCTGCTCGAAGTCCCCGATGCGCCCGCCGATCCGCGTTTTGCCGACAACCCGCTGGTCACCGGCGCGCCGGGGGTGCGCTACTACGCCGGGCAGCCGCTGGTGACGCGCGAGGGCGCTTCGCTGGGCACCCTGTGCGTGATCGACACCCAGGTGCACGGCGAGCCGCTGAACGACCTGCAACGCGACGGGCTGCAAGTGCTGGCCAATGCCGCCATGCGCCGGCTGGAAGCCCGCCGCGCCAGCCGCCATGCCCGGCGCATCATTGCCGAGCGCGAGGAACGGCTGCTGCGGATGATCGAAGGCGTGCCGCAGATCGCCTGGTCTGCCGACAACCTGGGCAATTTCGACTATTTCAACCGCCGCTGGCAGGAAGTCACCGGCGCGCAGGCACCGAAGCTGGCCGAGGACTGGCGCCCCTTCATCCATCCCGACGATGCCACGGCGGTGTTCGACGAATGGTATGCCTGTTTCACGCAAGGGCGCGAGTTCGAAGGCGAATACCGGCTGTTGCAGGCTGACGGGTCGTGGAGCTGGGTGCTGTCGCGCGCCGTGCCGGTGGCCGCCAACGCGGGCGAACCGGCGCGCTGGTTCGGCACGCTGACCGATATCGACGAGGTGCGCGGCGCGCTGGAACAGCGCGACGTGCTGTCGCGCGAACTGGCGCACCGGATCAAGAACCTGTTCGCGGTGGTGATCGGCCTCGCCTCGCTGAAGGCGCGGCAGGCGCCCGACCATGCCGCCTTTGCCGACGAACTGGTGGCCACCCTGCGCGCGCTGAGCCGCGCGCACGAATTCGTCCGCCCCGGCGACGGGCTGGCGCAGGACAGCCTGCACGGCCTGCTGGACATGCTGTTCCTGCCCTATGCCGGGGCCGACGGCACGCCGCGCATCGTGACCGAGGGTGCCGATTGCCCGGTGGGTTCGCGCGCTGCCACCCCGCTGGCGCTGGTGTTCCACGAACTGGCCACCAATGCCGCCAAGTACGGCGCCCTGGCGACAGACGGCGGCGCGGTGGCGCTGTCGATCGCGGATCGCGGCGATGCACTGGCGCTCACCTGGCGCGAAAGCGGCGGCCCGGCGGTGGAAGACAGCGGCCATCGCGGCTTCGGCTCGCGGCTGCTGGAAATGAGCGTGACCGGCCAGTTGCAGGGCAGCATCGAACGCCAGTTCCTGCCCCATGGACTGGTGGCCGAACTGACCGTGGCCAAGGCTGCGCTGGTGGATTGAACGCCTGCGGCTACAGGCCGTGGGCGTCGAGCCAGGCTTCGCTCAGCGGCATCGGGCGATGCTGCATCTGTTCGCGCAATCCCCGCCCGTCATAGTAATGCCCGTGCAGCGGCGCGCCCGCTTGCAAGTGCTGCAACACGATTGCGTCGGTCCAGCTCGAAAACACCGCGCTGTCGCCATTGTGGTCGATGACAGTCGGATCGGCACCATTGGCGTAGAGCAGTGCCAGCAGTTCGGGGTTCTCGACCGAGAAGATCGCGCTTTCGCCGGCGGCGTTGCGATGGTTGGGATCGGCTCCCAGCGCCAGCAGCTGTCGCGCGGTTTCGACCCGCGCGGTTTCGTCGCGGCAGAGCCACGAAGTGGTGAGCGCGAGCAACGCGGTATCGCCGTCGCTGCCGTAGCCATAGCCCTCGGCGGCCGGTGCATCTATCGCCACGCCCGCTGCGGCAAGGGCCGCGGGCATGGCCGGATTGCACCCGCCCGCCCGTTCGGCAAAGGCGGTGGCGGCGCGGTCTGCGCCCAGACGGTCAAGCCAGCCCATGCTGCGCAGATGCTCGAACAGGCGGGGCTGGCCGTTGTGCAACGCGGCTTCGAGCAGCGCCTTGCCCAGCACCGGGCGTTCGCGCCCCAGCGACGCCCGGCGGGCAAGGTCCACCCCCGCATCGACCATCCCCAGCAGGAAGTCCTCGTCGGCATCGCGCACGGCGCCCTGCAACAGGATTTCGCCTGCCTGGGCGGAGGCAAAGTCAAACCCGCCGACGCGCAACCAGTCGACCGACATGGCATTGCCCGATACCCACATGGCCGTGTGCGCGGTCTCGTCGACCGCCCGTTCGAGTTCGGACACAATGGCCGGCATCCCCACTTCCCGGCCTACATAGTCGACCACGCGCTTGGTCGTCCCGGCATGGGTGAAGGTAAGCACATAGGTGGGACTGTCGGTAATCCGCGCCACGTATTCGTCGTCCAGCGCGCCGAAATCGGCAGCCACGAAGCGCGCGGCCAGTGCGGCCACCTCCTCGGGCGGGATGCGGATCTCGTGGTGGCCGCCCAGCAATACCCCGTCCGACCTGGAGAATTGCCGGTGTACCTGCGAAACGGGATCGACTGGCCGGTCGGTGGAGACGAACACCACCCTGCCATCGCCCTCGATAGTTACGCTGTAATCGGGGCAGGAGCCGTAGCAGGCCGAGCGATCGAGCCGGATCGTCACCGTGGCCGGGTCGATTGGCAGGTCCGCCTGCGCTGATGCGGTGACGCCGGGCAGCATGAGGATTGCGAGCAGGATTGGGATTATGCGCACGGCGACCTCGCATGACAGCGCTTGGTGATACGTTATCACACGGGATGCCGATCGCAAGCGGAACAGATGGTTAGACCGCAAACCCCGCGCCGTCGGGCCAGTCGGGGGCCACCAGTCCCAGCACCTTGAACAGATCGCCCATCTGGTCGGGTTCCACCAGCCGGTCACGCGCGCGCATCAGGGCGTCGCGGTGTTGCGGGGCGAAGTCGGCCAGCGCTTCGGCGCGGTCGGCAATGCCCAGCCGGGTGAGCCATTCGCCCTGCGTCACCGTACCCAGCACCCGCGCCCCGCGCGATCGGGCCACCTGTTCCATCTGCGCGAAGTCGACGTGGGCGGAAAGGTCCACCTCGCCCGGCGTATCGAACAGGCTGCGCTTCTCGTGCCCGCGCACCGCTTGCAAGGTGGAGCCCGAGCGCCCGTCGGTATAGCCATAGTCGATGAACAGCGCCGCGCCGCCCTGGCTGGCCAGCCTTCCGGCCACTTCGAACAGGATCGCGGCAGAGGCGGGCGAGGTTTCGACCACCGTGCCGGGAGCGGCGTTGCGGCGTGCTTCGGGCAGGGCGGAATCCATCGGCTGGCGGCCGGGGGTCTCGACGAACTTGCCCTCGCCATCCACCGCCACCATGATCTCGCGCCAGCCATCGACGGTCTGCACCAGCTGGCGCACCGGCAGCGCGTCGAGGAATTCGTTGGCCACCAGCAGCACCGGCCCTTCCATCGGCACGCGCGAAAGGTCGTCGTGGAACTGCGCCCCCGGCACCGCCGCCAGCTGCATGTCGCGCAGCCGCATCGAGGTTTCGACCAGGTGCATCCGCGGTTCGAGGCCATAGCGTTTCATCGCCCGCTGCGCATCGCGCGCCAGGGTGCCGCGTCCGGGGCCAAGCTCGACGTAGTGGACCGGCTCGGTCCGTCCCGCGCGGATCCACAGGTCAGCCAGCCACAGCCCGATCAGTTCCCCGAACATCTGGCTGATTTCGGGCGCGGTGATGAAATCCCCCGCCGCGCCGAAGGGATCGCGGTCGGCGTAGTAGCGGGCGTTGTTCTCCGCCATGTAGTGCGCCAGGCTGATCGGCCCGGTCGAACCGATCAGGCGGCGGAAAATCCCGCCCAGGGTGCGGCGTTCGCGCTCGACGTCGAACCGGCTCAAGCGGGCTCCGCTTCGTCAGCAGCAGGAGCGGGAGCCTTGGCCAAGCCGCTGGCCAGCGGCGGGCGCGACAGCGACCAGGCCACCAGCGCCAGGCCCAGCAGGATCAGCGGGATGGTCAGCCACTGGCCCATCGAAAGGCCGGTGCGCGCGGCGAATTCGGCCAGCTGCGCATCGGGTTCGCGAAAGAATTCGACGGTGAAGCGCGCCACGCCGATCAGGGTGGTGAACGTTCCCACCAACAATCCGGTGCGATAGCGCGCGCGGGTGAACCAGAACAGGCACAGCATCACCACCAGCACCACGAAGCCTTCGCCAAAGGCCTGGTACAGCTGGCTGGGGTGGCGCGGTTCCGGCCCGGCACCGGGGAAGACCATGGCCCAGGGCACGTCCGATCGCACCGCGCGGCCCCACAGCTCGCCGTTGATGAAGTTGGCGATGCGCCCCAGCATCATGCCCATGCCCACGTTGACGCTGATGTAGTCGGTGACGCGGATGAAGGGCAGCTTGCCCCGCCAGCTGACCCAGGCCATGGCCGCCACCACGCCCAGCAGCCCGCCGTGGAAGCTCATCCCGCCGTCCCACAGCCGCAGCACCTTCCACTTGACGAAGCCCTCGCCCGAAAAGTCGGTCCACAGGCTGGGTTCGTAGAAGATCGAATAGCCCAGCCGCCCGCCCAGGATCACGCCCAGCGTGCAGTAGAAGAACAGGTCGTCGACATGCACCTGCGCCATCGGCGCGCCGGGGGTGCGGATCATCTTCGACAGGTGCCAGTAGGCGAACAGGATGCCGAGCAGGTAGGCGAGCGAATAGTACTTGAGGGTGAAGAACCCCAGGTCGATCCCCTGCCGCAGGCCCAGATCGGTCCAGTGCAGCACTTCGCCGCCCGCCATTGCCAGCATGTCCATCGTCACCGTGCGCCCTTGTCTTGGCCCCGGCGCAGGGGCGCCGCGTGCCTTGCGCGGGCTTTGGCACAGGCGGCACGGGCAGGAAAGCCCCGACATGGTAGGACCGTGGGCAGGGCGGCGGGCGCCGAGACCCTTTGCAAAGCCGCGCCCTCGCGACTATCGCGGCGGCGTGACCCTTCCCCGCATCCCCAACCAGCGCGCCATCGTCTCGCGCCGCCAGCTGGCGGCGGCCATCGCCGCGGCGGTGGAGGACAAGGGCGCCACCAATGCCCGCCAGCAGGTGGTGGAACTGCTGCGCGCCGCGCTCGACAAGGGCCGCGCCGAACTGACCCGGCGGCTGGCCGAACACCCCGGCGCGGGCCACGAAAGCGCGCACGGCCACGCCTTCCTGATGGATCAGCTGATCCGCGTGGTGCACGACCATGTCATCACCGATGTCTATCCGGTGGCCAACCGCAGCAAGGGCGAACGGCTCGCGCTGATCGCGGTGGGCGGCTATGGCCGGGGCGAGATGTCGCCGCATTCGGATGTCGACATCGCCTTCGTCACCCCCGACAAGCCCACCAGCTGGTGCGAACAGGTGATCGAGGCGATCCTCTACTACCTGTGGGACCTGAGCCTGACCGTGGGCCATTCCAGCCGCTCGCTGAACGAAGTGGTGCGCATGGCGCGGGAAGACCTGACCATCCGCACCGCCTTCCTCGAAGGGCGCTTCCTGTGGGGCGACCAGGCGGTCTACGACCAGGCCAGCGCCCGCTTCTGGAGCGAGGTGGTCCCCGGCACAGAGGCGCGCTTCGTCACCGAGAAGCTGGCCGAACGCGATGCCCGGCACCAGCGCATGGGGGATTCGCGCTATGTCGTCGAACCCAACGTGAAGGACGGCAAGGGCG
>JAGREI010000079.1 GCA_020446625.1 Erythrobacter sp. | reverse complement strand
GCGGCTGGCTGCGAGATCTGGGGCAAGTGCGAATTCGCCAATCCCGGCGCTTCGGTGAAGGACCGTGCGGCCTTGTGGATCGTGCGCGATGCAGAGGCGCGCGGCGAATTGCAGCCCGGCGGCACGGTGGTGGAAGGCACGGCGGGCAATACCGGCATCGGCATCGCGCTTGTGGCCAATGCGCTGGGCTACAAGTGCGTGATCGTGATGCCGGACAACCAGTCCAAGGAAAAGATGGACACCCTGCGCGCGCTGGGGGCGGAACTGGTGACGGTGCCGCCCACCAAGTTTGCCGATCCCAACCATTTCGTCCACACCAGCCGCCGCATTGCCGAGGAAATGCCCAACGCCGTCTGGGCCAACCAGTTCGACAATGTCGCCAACCGCCGCGCCCACATCGAAGGCACCGCGCCCGAGATCTGGGAACAGCTGGAAGGCCGGGTGGATGGGTTCACCTGCGCCGTGGGCACCGGCGGCACGCTGGCGGGCGTGGGCATGGGGCTGAAGGCGTTCGACGATAGCATCCGCATCGCCCTGACCGATCCGCACGGCGCCGCGCTCTACAGCTACTATGCCGAGGGCGAGTTGAAATCCGAAGGCACATCGGTGGCCGAAGGTATCGGGCAGGGCCGCATCACCGCCAACCTCGAAGGCGCGCCGATCGACACCCAGTTCCGCATTTCCGATGCCGAGGGGCTGGAATGGGTCGCCCGGCTGCTGCGCGAGGAAGGGCTGTGCCTGGGCCTGTCGAGCGGCATCAACGTGGCCGGCGCGGTGGCGCTGGGTCGGCAGCTGCTGGCCGACGGCGTGGCCAGCCCGCGCGTGGCGACGATCCTGTGCGATACGGGCTTCCGTTACCTGTCGACGCTCTACAATGCCGACTGGCTGGCGGTGAAGAACCTGCCGGTATTCGACTGGCTGCGTTCAGGTTCGGACGGGTAAGACGGCGGTCATGGCCCTCGATCCCCGCGACCTGCTGCGCAAGCGGCCCACCGAAGAAAGCGAAGTCGCCGCCTATGCGCCATTGGCTGGCACCCGCGCGCAGCGCATCCAGCGGTTGCAGATCGGCCTGATGGGGATCGGCGGCATGGTGCTGCTGCTGGGACTGGCCGACGCCATTTCCAGCCGCGCGCAACTGACCGAGGACAATGCCGTGCCGGAAGCCGCGCCCACCGTGGTCGCCAGCGAAACCACCGCTCCGCGCGATCCGCTGGCCGATGCCGGCGTGCTGCCCGAACTGCCCGCCACGCCTTCGCCCACGCCCACCCCCGGCAGCAGCACGCCTGCCGGGGCCGCCATCGCACCGGCTCCCCCGCCCAACAATGCGCCCTTGCAGTAGGCTGGCCGCCGCCCTGGCGCTGGTGCTGGCCTGCGCGCCGGTTCCGCTGCTGGCGCAGGAAGTGGCTGACCAGCGCCCCGCGCTGGCGCTGATGGGGACGGTCCCGATCTACTGGGGAGAGGCAGCGGGCATCGACGACGTGCTGGCCGGAACCGCGCACCGGCACTGGGCGCGTGCCGAGCTGGAACGCGATTTCGCGCTGGTGCCGCTCGATTACCTGTCGGCAGAGGCGCTGGCCGGGCAGACCACGCTGCTGATGGCGCAACCGCGCGGCCTGAGCGCGGAGGAGAACGTCGCGCTGGATGCCTGGGTGCGCCAGGGCGGAAGGCTGCTGCTGTTTGCCGATCCGCTGATGACCGGGGAATCGCGGTTTCCGCTGGGGGACCGCCGCCGCCCGCAGGACGTTGCCCTGCTGTCGCCGCTGCTTGCCCGCTGGGGGCTGGAACTGACCTTCGACGAGGTGCAGCCCGCCGGTCCGCAGCTGGCCGATCACTTCGGTGATCCGCTGCCGGTGCAGATGCGCGGCGTCTGGCGCGATCTGGGGACGACGCGGGAATGCGCGATCCCCGGCGATGGCCTGCTGGCGCATTGCGTGATCGGGGCCGGGCAGGTGCTGCTGGTGGCGGACGCCGCCATGCTCGACATCGACGGCCCGCGCGAACACGCGGTGGCGGCGCTGCACTGGCTGGTGGAGCACGGATTGGGGATGACGCGGGAAATGGCCCGCGATTCCGCTGGCGAGTCGACCCCGCAAGGCGAAAACGCGTCAATTTCGGGGACTTATCGGGCGCCAGACGCTCATGGAGGGCATGATTCGTCCCCATAAAAAACAATGACTTAAGTCATTCTCCCACAGTTTCCCGTAAAATCCCCTTCCATCCCGCGGAAACCCGCGTTATCCCTCCATTGTATCGGACATTAGCCCGTTCTGCGTCTCCTATCCGGGGCGAGCGGGCCGCGTTTGCGCGCGGCTCGGCAGGGGAAAGGCGTGTCCGGCAGGGATCGAAACGAGGGACACTTTCGCGTGCAGCAGCAGGCCGCAGGGTACAGGGGAGAGGGCTTTTCGCTTCGCGGCGAAAAGGATCGCTTCGTGCTGCCGCCGCTGTTCCGCAAGGCCTGGGCCGAACTGGGCGATGATCGCATCCTCTGCGTCGCCAAGCACCACAGCCTGCCGTGCCTGCGCGGCTTCGGCATGTCGCGCACGCAGGGCTTCAACCAGATCCTCGACCGCGACGAGGCCAATGCCGTGCAGCGCGGCCTGCCCTACGACCGCGAACGCATCGCCACCAAGATGTGGACCTTTGCCGAAGTGCCGTTCGACGCCAGCGGCCGCTTCATCCTGCCCGAACGCTACTGCAAGGTAGGCGGGATCGGGGAAAACATCTGCTTCCTGGGCGGCGGCGAGTTCATCACCCTGTGGGATCTCGACCGGCTGGGCCAGATGGGCGAGGACTGGGCCGACCAGTACGAGCTGTGCCTCGCCAGCGCCGACGAAGCCCGCTCCAAGGCCGGGGGGAAGGGCAAGTGACCCCTGCGCCCCACATCCCCGTCCTGCTCAACGAAGTGATCGCGGCGCTCAACCCCCGGCCGGGCGACGTGGTGATCGACGCCACCTTCGGTGCGGGCGGCTATACCCGCGCGATCCTCGACAGCGGGGCGACCGTCCACGCCTTCGACCGCGATCCCGATGCCA
>JAGREI010000005.1 GCA_020446625.1 Erythrobacter sp. | reverse complement strand
TGCGGCACGATCAGCCCGACAAAGCCGACGATCCCCGCCGTGGCCACGCCGCTGCCCACGGTCAGCCCGGTGCCCAGTACCAGCAGCGCCAGCAGGCGGCCCGGCTGCACCCCCAGCGACCGGGCGGCGGCCTCGCCCAGAGTCAGCGCATCGAGGCTGCGGCCCGCCAGCCACAGCAAGGCGATGCCCGCCATGGTCAGCGGCGCGGCCAGCCAGACATCGGCCCAGCTGCGATCGGTCAGTGCGCCCATCAGCCAGGTAACGATGCTGCTCATGGCAAAGGCATTGGGGGCAAGGCTGATGGCAAGGCTGGTCAGCGCGCCTGCCAGGCTGGCGATCATCATGCCCGCCAGGGTGAACAGCGCGATACCGTGCGCCGGGCTGGCGGTGCGGCCCGCGATCAGCGCCAGCAAGGCCATGGCGCTGCCCGCGCCCGCCAGCGCGAACAGCGGCAAGGCCCAGCCACCCAAACCGCCACTCGTCAGGCTGAAGTAGAGCGCCAGCACCGCCCCCAGCGCCGCGCCCGGCGCCACGCCGAACAGGCCCGGATCGGCCAGCGGATTGCGCAGATATCCCTGCATCGCCGCCCCCGCCGCGCCCAGCCCGGCGCCGATGATCAATGCCAGCAAGGCGCGCGGCAGCCGCAGTTCGGCCAGGATGGCCATGGCGTTGGGCGTCACCTCCGGGTCCACCCAAACGCGCCCCGCCAGCAGCGACAATGGCAGGGCGATCGCCAGCAGGAGTGCGAGGATCAGGGTGGGGCGAGTCACGATCTCCCCCTCCCGCCTGCGGGAGGGGGTTGGGGGGAGGGCATGTTGTGCGTCACAGGCCCTCCCCCAGCCCCTCCCGCAAGCGGGAGGGGAGGAACCTGCGCCCGTATCTCCCCCAGCCGCGCCAGCGCGCGGGGGATGGTCGGCCCGGCGCAATAGAGCATGGCGGGCGCGATCCTGGCCTGCTCCACGCCGTCCAGCCGCGCCAGCACCGGGTGGTGCAGCACGGCATCGTCGCCCGCCACGATCAGCACGCGCGGCGGATCGGCCAGCACCTGTTCCAGCGGCAGGTAAGCCCCCTGCCCCAGCCCGCGTGCGGCGGACAGACTGGCAAAGCCGCTATGCTCCAGCAGCGTCTGCGCCAGCGAACCCTCGCCCGCGACGAGGCCGCCCTCCTGCCACAGCAAAGCGGTAACGGGGGCGCCGTGCCATTCGCTGGCTTGCCATGCCGCGGCGATGCGGTGGGACAGGGCCGCGGCCCGATCCGCATTGCCCGTCGCCGCGCCCAGCGTGGCGATCTGGGCCAGGCTGTCATCCAGCGTTCCGGCGATGCCCAGCACTTCCACCTGCACCCCCGCCTGTTCCAGCGCGCGGCGGGTGGCAGGGGCGATGAAGGCATCGGCCACCACCATATCGGGCGCCAGCGCCAGCACTTCCTCTGCCGTGCCGCCAGTGGAAGGATAGCGCATGGCCTGATCCGGCGGCATGGAACTGGCCGCCGGATCGTGGCTGTAATGCGACACCGCCAGCAACTGCCCCGGCGCGGCGATATCCGCCAGGATCGCATCGGCGCAGGGATTGAGGCTGACAATGGTGGCATGGTCACCCGCGTCGTCCGGCGGCGGCGCGGCGGCACATCCCGAGACCGTCATCCCGGCGCAGGCCGGGATCCAGAGCAGGCCGCTCAGCAGTCTGGATCCCGGCCTCCGCCAGGATGACGAAGGTGGGCACTGGTTCACAAGGCCAGCCTTGCCCCCACATAGGCCGCGCGGCCCATGGTGCCGTACCCGGCAGCGGTCTGGTATTGCTCGTCCCACACATTCTCGACGCGGCCGAAGAATTCGACCTCATCGGTCGCCTGGAAGCTGGCGCGCAGGGTCAGCAGTTCATAGCCATCCAGCCGCACCGAATTGAAGGCATCGTCCCAGCTGTCCGAGACGATCCGCACGTCCGCGCCCAGTTGCAGGCGATCGAGCGCCTGCCATTCGCCGGTCAGCGTGGCGCTGTGGCGCGGGCGGCGGGCGAGGTCGCGGCCCGTGGTGCGGTCCTCCGCATGGGTGAAGGTAAAGGCCGCACCCAGCGACACGCTTTGCGCAGGCCGCGCCCAGACCTCGGCCTCCACCCCTTGCGCGCGGGTGCGCGCCAGGTTGTCGTAAGTGCCGAAGGGGCGATTGGTGCAGATGCCCGTGGTCTGGCCGAAGCAGCTGGCATAGGCGATCTGGTTGTCGGTATCGCGGCGGTAGAGCGTCAGCGCGGCATAGACCGGCTGGCGCGCCATGGTGCGTTCACCGTAGGCCACACCCAGATCGACACTGGTGCTCTGTTCCGGCGTCAGCGCCAGGTTGCCATAGTCCGAATGCAGCTGGAACAGCGTGGGCGCCTTGAAGCCTTCGCCAATGCTGGCGCGCAGCCGCCAGGCGCGGGAGAACTCCCACGCCGCATCCGCTCCGAAGCTGACCTGCGTGCCGAAGTCCGCATGGTCATCCACCCGCGCGCCGAGGTGCGCGTTGATCCCGCGCCACTCGATCCCGCCCTGGGCATAGGCGCCCGCCTGCCGCGTCTTCGCGCCGGGATCGTACAGCGTGGCATAGCTGGTCCACTCGTTCTCCCCGCCGAAATGCAGCAGGAAGGGGCCGAAAGGCCGCCATTCGCCCCGCAGGGCAATGCGGTCGGACCGGCCCCGGCTGGTGAAGCTGGCCGCGCCGCTATCGTCGAAGTTGTCGCGGTCGGTATCCGCGAAAGAATATGCGGCGGAGAGGAACAGCGGGCCGGAATCGTAGACCGCGCCGGTGGAGCCGGTAAACTGCCGTGTCTCCTGCGTCTCCAGCGTATCGGCCAGCAGGTAAGCGGGCGCGGGGAAGCCGTCGATATCGAGGTCGCCCTGGGCCAGCCGGGCGCGGGCGAACAGCTCTAAGCTCTGGCTGACATAGAGACGGCCCTGCCCGTTCACCGCCCATTGGCGGAAGCCGTCGGCCTCTGCCCCGCCGTCGGCAGCGGAAATGCCGTCGGTGCGGAAATATGTGCCGGACAGGCCGAGGTAGCCCACATCCTCGTCCGCCACGCCGCCCGTGGCCGAAAGGCTGGCACTGTCCTTGCCGCCGAATTCGCTGCTGGCGCGCAGCCCGGTCTCGGTGCGGGTACTGGCCACCACCACGCCGCCGATCGCGTCCGATCCCCAGATGGTGGAGTTGGAATTGCGCAGCACCTCGATCTTGGAGAGGTCGAGCGCCAGCAGGGTGCCGAAATCGAACCCGCCCGATGGTGCAGCCACGTCCGCCACGCGCACGCCGTCAACCACGGCCAGCACCTGTTCGGCTTCCGAACCGCGCAGGCGCAGGCCGGTGAAGCTGCCCGTGCCGCCGTTGCGGCTGATGGTGACGCCGGGGCTGCGTTCGAGAATGCGGGTGAGGTCCGCGCCCTGCACAGCCTCGATTTCCTGCTGCCCGATGACGGTGATCGCCTGCCCGCTGGAAACCACCGTGCCGCGCGTGCCGGTGGCGGTTACGGTGATGGTTTCTTCGAGAATGCGCGGGTCCGTCAGCAGGCAGCACCCTTCGCCCCAACCATTGTCCTCGACCTCCTCCTGCGCCACGGCAGGCACGGACAAAGATACGACGGAAATACTGAAAAACAGATACTTAACCACAAAACCTCCTGTCAAAAACGAAACGTCGCTCAAGACGGAGGGAACGCCCATACAGGCGCTCTCCCGCTGGCCATGGGTGCACCCCGCCCCGCAGCCGAACGACCGTCACTGGCAGGTCTCCTGGCTCCCGGATCATCGCTTCCGGCCCGCCTTCCCGTCCGCAGACAGTGGCATGTGGGCCGGTCGCTCCCCGGTCACAGTTGCGGGGGCAGCGGAGGCATTGACCCCCTTCCCTCTTCGGCCAGCTCGCACTGGCAACCCGTGACGATGCCGCCCCGATAGGGTCTGAAACGGGCAGAAGCAATGCTTAACGGGCCGGAAAGGTGCGTCCCGTGGCGGGACAGGGCCACAGCGCGGAATGATTGGGTAACCGTGCCGGGCTATGCGCAGCCGATGAACCGCTTCGCCCCCATGACTTCGCAGCAGCAGCTGGCCCTGCGCCGCCGTGCGCGGGCGGACCGGCGCGGGCGGATCGTACGGCGGCTGGGCGTGGTGGCGGCGGCGCTGGCCGTGCCTGCGCTGGCGGCGGAAACCGGCTTTGCCCCGCATATCGAGCAGGCCCCTGCCGCCCATCCGCAATTGCAGGGGTTCGAAACGCCGGGCGAAAGCTTCCCCGGATCGGCCTTCTACTATCTCGACGACACCAGCACCCCGCTGGGCGCTGCCAGCATGACCAGCCATGCCGACCGGCTGGGCGAGCTGGCCGAGGCGCAACTGCTCGATCCCTTGCGGCCGCAGGTCGGCCCCGCCGCCGCCGCGATGGTGGCCATGGGCAGCGGCAACGATATCGCCCGCTCGCAGCAATGCCTGACGCAGGCGGTCTATTACGAAGCTGCCAGCGAAAGCGACGCCGGGCAGCGCGCGGTGGCGCAGGTGGTGCTGAACCGCGTGGCCCATTCGGCCTGGCCCAATACCGTGTGCGGCGTCGTGTACCAGGGATCGGCGCGCAGCACCGGGTGCCAGTTCACCTTTACCTGCGACGGATCGCTGCGCCGCCAGCCCTCGCAAGCCGGGTGGGACCGCGCGGCCCGCGTGGCACGCGCTGCGCTGGCGGGCTATGTCTACGCCCCGGTGGGGCTGTCGACGCATTACCATACCCTGGCGGTGAACCCCTACTGGGCGCCCACGCTCACCCGCACCACGGTGATCGGCGCACACGTGTTCTATCGCCTGCCGGGCGTGGCCGGGGAAAGGGACGCCTTCGCCTTCGCCTATCGCGGCGGCGAGCCTGACGCGGCGCACAGCCGCAGCCAGTCCGCCGGGCCAGACCCGGTGGCCGTGGCGCAGGTGCAGACGCTCGACGCGCTGCCGCAAGCCGCCGCCGTGGCCCCGCCTGCTCCGGTGAGCGTGGCCGAGGCAGCCCCGGCAACAGACGACCACTTGCCCACATCGGGCGGAGTGCGGCCCGAATATGCCCGGTCGGGCCAGTGGATCACGCGGCCCTGATCGCGCCGCAGGCGCAGATAGTTTTCACGCAAAGACGCCAAGCCGCCAAGAACCCATCGCAAACATCTTGGCGCCTTGGCGTCTTTGCGTGAACCCGATTGCGGCTGCGCCGCTGGACGTTTCGTTCGCAAGCAATTGGAAACCATCTGTTCGAACGGTTGTTTAGCGGGCGCAGGCTAATGTGCCTGCCCAACACGTCGCGCCGGGAACAGCCCATCCATGACCATTCGCTTTGCCGCCCCTCCCCGCCGATCCGGTTGCCGGATGCCGCGTGGGCAGGCGCAGGCGCTTTACCTGCGCCCGGCGAACGACAACCGCGGCAAGCAGGTGGACAACATTCACCTGTCCGCCGCGCTGCGGCACTTCGCCCAGCATGGGCTGGCAGCGGCAGACCACGCCCGCCAGCAGGCGATTGCCGCAGCTGACGCGGGCGACCGGCAGACCTTCGAATGGTGGCTGGAAGTGTGCCGGGCGCTCGATCGGCGCATGGCGGGCAAGATCGAAGGCCCCGCAGCGGCAGGTCGCTAGCCCGCCCTCAAATCGTCGCAAATCGCCGTTACCTCTGGCTGGCCCGTGCAGAGTGGCGCCGGGCCGCGTTCGCCATGCGCCACGGCCATGCGACGGACCAGGTCAATGCGTTATTGCTATTGCGAACTGATTGCAACAATTGGGAAAATTGCCAGTTGCATTGCCCCTTGCACGAGCCTAGGGCGGCGAAATCGTTTACGGATGGCGAATCCCGCGTGGGCGCTGGGATGCCATCCTTCGGCTGGCCACGCGCCCGATTAAGGATTGAGGCACTCCATGGCACGCAAGAAGATCGCCCTTATCGGCGCCGGCATGATCGGCGG
>JAGREI010000428.1 GCA_020446625.1 Erythrobacter sp. | reverse complement strand
AGGTGGCCGACGCGATGCTGGCCTTCGGGGTCGTTTAAGCCGGGATCAGACGGGCGCCGCCACCAGCGCCCGTCCTTCGGGCGCGAAGGTGACGCTGGCCATGTCGGGCGCGCAGGCACATTCGCCGGGCCGCACCACCTCGCTGCCTGCCAGCACCTCGCCCGCCAGGGGCAGCACCAGCAGCGGCGCGGCATAACTGTAGAGCAGGCCCGCATCCGGCACGCCGTCGACAAGGTCGAGCCGGAAGGCGGGGCCGTCCGCCAGTGTCTGGTGGCCGCCGGTGATCCGGCGCATGTGCTCGCCCAGCGCATAGGGTTCGCCGCTGGCCACCGCCACGCCGTGGTCCAGATGCAGTTCACGCGGGCGGCCGTAGTCGTAGAGGCGCCAGGTGACATCGCAGTTCTGCTGCACTTCCACCAGCGTGCAGCCCGGCCCGATGGCGTGGACGGTGCCTGCGGGGATGTAGAAGAAGTCTCCCGGCTGGACAGCGTGCCAGGTCAGCAGGTCCTCGATGCTGCCGTCCTGCGCCGCTGCGCGCATGGCCTCTGCCGACAGCGGTGCGTCGAACCCGATTCCCAGCGTGGCGCCCGGCTCGGCAGCCACGACCACCCAGCATTCCTCCTTGCCATCCGCTCCGCCGGGGTGGACCTGCACTGACAGCTTCTCCGAGGTGAACAGGTATTTCACCAGCAGCCCCGGCAGTTCGGGCGGCGGTTCGAACCAGATCTCGCCCACGCGCATTCCCGCAGGCGCGACGAAGGGCGCGGGCAGCGCGTCGCGGCCCCACGGCTTTTCCACGATGCGGGTGGGCAGGATCATCGCCAGCCCTCTAGCAAGTTACCGTTGCCATCGCGTTACGCATGGGCCTCGTCCACGATCGACATATCCCATTCGAGCGTGCCCAGGTCGTCACGGCGGAAGGTGCGGATCGCGGCGTAGTCGCCTGCCTCCACCTTGCGCACGAAGTCTGGATCACCGATCAGCGCGCGGCCCACGGCAACCGCGTCATAGTGGCCAGCCGCCATGCCGCGCGCCAGTTCGTCAATGGCGAGTTCGACGCGCGGGCGCGGATCGACACCGCGCATGAACACGTCCATCACATCGGTATCGAGGCCGACCGAACCCACGGTGATCACCGGCAGGCCGCCCTGGGCGCGAGTCCAGCCTGCGAGGTTGCGCGCATCTGCCGGATGCAGGTCTGGCCATTCCGGCTCCCAGAACCGGCGGGTGGAGGCGTGCAGCACGTCGACGCCTGCGTGCCTGAACAGCTGCACCAATACCGCCAGCTCCTCCGGCGAATGCGCGATCCTGGCGGTGAAGTCCGCCTCCTTCCATTGCGAGAAACGCAGCGAAATGAGGAAATCAGGCCCGCATTCGGCGCGGATGGCCCGTGCGATCTCCGCCGGGAAGCGGGCGCGGTGGGCAATGTCCGGCCCGCCATAGCCATCGTCACGCAGATTGGTGCCGTGCCACAGGAACTGGTCGAGCAGGTAGCCGTGCGCGGCGTGGATCTCCAC
>JAGREI010000078.1 GCA_020446625.1 Erythrobacter sp. | reverse complement strand
GGGCCGGAGGTGTCGTAGACGCGCACCGGCAGTTCGCCGCTGGAGGGTTCGAGGTCGATCTCGCGCATGGCCACCTTCAGCGGGCCGACATGCACCTTGCGGCTGCCGCGGATGGGGCCGGTGGTCACACCGATCTCGAACTGGCTGTTGATGTCGGCCATGCGAAGTCTCTCCTTGGACGGGGGACTGCGGGCATCGACAGCTGCCCTTCCCTCCGCCCGTGCTAACGGGTTCAGGTTCAACGGGTCGGCGGACTTGAACCGCCCTCTCAGCCTCATGGCTCCCCGGGGATGACAGGGGTGTAGGCGCTTGTGCGGCGCTGGTCCAGTGGCGCGGCGACGGCATGGGGGAATCCGCTTGTCTGGCGGAAAAGCCGCGATAATTCTCTGCCCAAGCCGACTCGGCATCCCGCCGCAGCGGCCGCCAAGAAAGGACGTGGCCGGCGGGGGGACGCGCGGGTCGCCAGAGTTTCGTTTCAACCAGAACAAGAGCGCAAGCCAGCAGCCGGCAACGCCCCCTGACAGGGAGTTGTCGCAATGAATCGAGTGCTGTTCACATCCTCCGCCGCCGCGCTCGCCGTGGCGGCTGCCGGTCTTGCCGCGCCTGCACAGGCCGAAGACTGCCTGCTCGACCGCAACAACAACGGCGTGGCCGACGCCGGGACGGACAACGACGGCGGCGCCAATTCGAATGACCAGGACACTTCGCTGGCCTGCGGCGTGGGCGCGGTCGCCACCGGGGTATCGGCAGTCGCCATCGGCGGCGACGCGGGTGACGTGGGGCGGCCCGACGATACGCTGGGCGCGGTCGCCAGCGGCAATTATGCCATCGCCATCGGGACAGATGCGGTGGCCGATTTCTCCGATACAATCGCCATCGGCTCGACCGCCAATGTCGGCAATTCGCTGGCCATTGCAGTGGGGCGGTTCACCAATGCCAACGGGTCGGCCTCGCTGGCGGTGGGGGAATCTGCAACGGCCGGCAACACCAACGCCATCGCTATCGGCACCGCCAGCAGCAGCGCGGGTAATGGCGGCGTGGCGATGGGCTACCTGGCGAATGCCGCCGGCGAAGCTTCGGTGGCCATCGGCGGAGACGGCAACGATGCCAATGCCATCGGCGCCTCGGCCGCCGCCTTCTACTCCACGGCCATCGGCACTGATGCCCTGGCGCAGAACAACCTCGATACCAGCGTCGGCGCGCGCAGCACAGCCAGCGGAGGCCTGGCATCCGCCTTTGGTTCGCAGTCGACGGCGTCCGGCGTGGCAGCGACGGCGCTGGGCTATGGCGCCACCGCGAGCGGTCTCGACGGACTTGCAGCTGGCTATTCGGCCCGCGCGCTGGGCAATGGCGACATCTCGCTGGGGGGACAGGCGACCACCTTGAACACCACGGCGCAGACCAACGGGAACGTCGCCATCGGCGCATCGAGCGGCATCACCCAGGGATCGCTGGGCGGGATCATCACCACCGCCAACGGCGGCGATGCCGTTGCCATTGGCACGGCCACGCGCGCACTTGGCGGTGGCGACACCGCGCTTGGCGCCTATGCGACTGCCAGAGGTTCCTCGTCAGTCGCGCTGGGCTATTTCTCCAACGCAACCGGCTTCTCGAGCGTGTCGATCGGCGTCGATAGCGGTTCGACCGGGCAGGATTCGGTGGCCATCGGTGATGCCGCCGTTTCCACTGGCACTACCAGCACCGCGCTCGGCAGCTATGCCGTCAGCGGCGGCTCGGGCGACGTGGCGCTGGGGGCGGAGGCGACCACGCAGAACCTTGCCGGACAGACCGGCGGCAACATCGCCATCGGCGCCAGCAGCCTGGCGGCAACGGGCGGACTGGGCGGCACCCGCACCACCGCCAACGGCGGCAATTCGGTGGCGCTTGGCACCGGCGCCCAGTCGACCGGCTCCAACGCGCTGGCGCTGGGCAGCGGCACCGTGGCAGGCAGCAACAATGCCGTGGCCATTGGCCGGGTGGCGCAGGCGACGGGAGCCACGTCGATGGCGCTGGGCAACGGCGCGACGGCGGCGGGTTCGACTTCGACCGCGATCGGATCGGGCGCGAGCACCGGCGCCGCCGCGCAGTTCGCCATGGCCATCGGGCGCAACGCCGTCAGCAATGGCGAGCAGGGCATGGCGATTGGCTCCAACGCCAGCGTCACCGACGCCCGCGGCACCGCCTTCGGCTTCCGCGCCACGGCAGCGCGCGATGCCATGGCGATCGGCTCCGACACGATTGCCGCCAACAATGCGCTGGCCTTCGGCACGCGGGCGCAGGCGCTGGCGGGCGGCGGCACGGCCATCGGCAACGATGCCGTGGTGAGCGCGGCGGGCGGCAACGGCGTCGCCATCGGCGTGCTGGCCAGCGTGGGGGCGACCAACGGCGTGGCCATCGGCAGCAACGCCAGTGCGCAACACCAGAATGCGATCGCAATCGGTTCGGGCGCGACCACTACCGCCAGCAACCAGATCGTGCTCGGCACCGGCGCCACCCGCGTGGTGCTGCCGGGGATCATGGCCAGCGATGCCGCCCAGCAGGGGGCGGAGCAGGTGGTGACGGTGGATGCCAGCGGCGTGCTGGGTGTCTCGAACGTCGCCAGCGTGGCCTCGGTCAACGAGGTACGCGTCAGCATGGACTATCTCGCTGCTGTCACCGATGCCCAGTTCAACGCGCTGGAAAGCCGGGTTTCGGGGTTCGAACAGGGACTGGTGGACACGAACTTCCGCCTCGACCAGCTCGACCGGCGGATGAGCGGCGGGGTGGCCGCCGCCGCCGCGCTGGGCAGCGCCATCGCCATGCCGGGGCAGACCTTCACGCTGGCAGGCAACGTCGCCAACTACAACGGCGAACAGGGCTATGCCATCAGCTTCACCGGGCGCGTGTCCAACAACTTCGCCATTGGCGCAGGCGTGGCGGGCAATACCGGCGACGGCGAAGTGGTGGCGCAGGCGGGCTTCGCCTTCGGCTGGTAGGCCGATTGCCATGGCGGGGCGGCAACACTGGTTGGCGCCCCGCTCCGGCCACCGGCGCGCGGCGGGAGGGGACTTCCGCAGCAACGGTCCCGGCAGCCAGCCCGTACCCCACGCGTCACCATCCGATGACCCCGACACCATCGCCCTCGCCATCGCCATCGCCGGCAAGGGCTGACCCCCTCCCCCGTTCGTGGTATCACCTGCGCCACGAGGAACGAGAGGAGTGTGCCGATGACCGCCCGCCCGCTGCGCCTGGCGCTGATGCTCGCCGCCGTGGCCCTGCCCGCCGCCGCTGTGGCGCATCACGGCTGGGGCTGGACCCAGGACGAGGAAAGCCGCCTCGAAGGCGAGATCGTCTCGATCACCTTCGGCAACCCGCACATGCACCTGCAACTGCGCGACAGCGCCAGCCAGCTGTGGGAAGTGGACCTGGCCCCGCCCATCGTCGCCGCGCGATCGGGCTTCGGCGCAGACCATGCCGCAGCGGGCGACCGGGCGGTGCTGACCGGCCACCGCGCGCGCGACCTGGGCGTGCGTGCCTTCAAGGGCGAACGCATCATCGTGCGCGGGCGGGTGTTCGATGTCTATCCGCAGCGCGAACGGACCCTGCCGCCCGAATAGGCCCGCTGCCAATGACCATGCTCTACCGCCTCGACGCCGGGGCGCAGGCCGTTGCCGCGCGCTTCGGCATCACGGCGGGCGATGATCCCTGGACCGGCGGGCATGTCGCGCCGGGACAGTTCGCGCCGGTCATCACCGCAGGCCGCGAATTCATCGCCGGGCCGGGCGGGTCGCGCCAGCCCTGGCGCATGGTGCCGCGCCTGTGGGGCGTTCCCCCGCCGCCGTCCGCGCACGATGCGGCACGCCCCGTCACCAGCGTGCGCAATGTCGACAGCCCGTTCTGGGTGGGCAACCTGCGCAACCCGGAATTCCGCTGCCTGGTCCCCGCCACCAGCTTCATGGAATGGGGCGCAGGCACCGACTACGAAGGCCGCCGCCTGCAACACTGGTTCGCCTGTGCCCAGCAGCCGGTCTTCGCCATGGCGGGGGTCTGGAAGGACAGCGAAGTGCCAGGCTTCGCCTTGCTCACCTGCCCCGCCAAGGGCCTGGCGAAGGCCACGGGACGCGAAGTGATGCCCGCCATCCTGCCCGCGCATCCGGGCGCCTGGGCCACCTGGCTCCACGGCGGATGGGATCGGGCGCAGGCCCTGCTGACGCCGGGACCGGACGCGGCGCTGGTGGAAGTGCTGCGCTAGAACCGCAGCAGCGCGGCGCAGGCCAGCACCAGCCCGATCACCAGTGCGCCCATGGCCCACAGGCGGTTGATCGTCCCGAACAGCATGGCCGCGATATGCAGGAAGGCGCGGCCCGACGCGAAGATCACCATGCCTTCCAGCACCAGCCCCGCGCCCATCACCGTCACCGCCACGCTCATCCAGTCCGCCGGGTTCCACGGGTTGACCAGGTAGATCGCCGCACCCAGCGCCAGCACCACCAGCCCCGCCAGGAAGCGCAGCCCCTCGTGCTGCTCGAATTCCTCCAGCATGGCCGCCCAGCTGCCCGGCTGGCGCAGCTCGCCCACCGCCGCGCTGAGCGCGTAGAGCCCCATGAACAGCATGATCCAGGCGGAAATGTCGGCGCTTGCGGCCATCGCGATACCCTCCTCTTTTGCCGCGAGGATAGATGCTGGCGGCCAGAGCGTCCAGCACCGCGGCAAATGCCACGCAATGCCACAAGCTGCTACTTCATGCGACTTTGGACGCCTGGGCGAGGAGGGTACTTTTCAGGTCTGTTTCAACACCCTGAAAGGACGTTCCGCCATGTCCACGCTTACCCTTCGCTCCGGCGCCGCCGCGCTGGCGATCGCCGCTGCCTTCATCGCCGCCCCGGCGCTGGCCGAAGAGTGCCTGCTCGATACCGACAACAGCAACAGGCCCAGCAATGGCGACAGCGACGGCCTGGCGGTATCGGACATCTTCATCAATCCGGACCCGGAAGTTCCCAGCGACGACTTCTCGCTCGCCTGCGGGCGGCTGGCCGATGCCACCGGGGTGCGCAGCACTGCCGTGGGCGGGCAATCGAGCGCGCAGCATGATGACAGCACGGCAGTAGGCGCGGGTGCGCAGGCCAACGGGATCGGGGCAACCGCGCTCGGCCAATCGGCCACCTCTGCCACTGGCGGTACGGCACTGGGCCAGGCGAGCACTGCCGCCTCGTCCTCGCTCTCCATGGGCATGCAGGCCAGTGCTGGCGGCACCGGCGCGATTGCGGCGGGCAGCGCATCGACCGCCGGGGGTCTGCGGGCCATCGCCATCGGCGTCGACGGGGCCGACACGGGAACCGTGGGCGCAAGTGCAGCGGGCAGCGATGCCGTGGCCATCGGCAGCGACGCGTCGGGCAGCGCGAACAATGCCGTGGCCGTGGGGCGCACCGCGTTCGCCAGCGGCGTGAACGCGGTCGCGCTTGGGATGACTACGCAGGCAACGCAAGGCGGTGCCATTGCCATCGGAGGCGACGCCGACGATGGGCGAACTGTGGGCGCACAGGCAACCGCATTGGCCGCCATCGCCATCGGCGCAAGCGCGGAAGCCACCGGGTTGCAAAGCGTGGCGATCGGCTATGGCACGCTGGCACAGGCCGACGCGGCCACTGCACTGGGCATGACGGCGCGCGCCAGTTCCACCTTTTCCACCGCGCTTGGCCACAATTCACGCGGGTCCGGTCACGGCGCAACAGCAGTCGGGGCAAGGGCAGTCGCCAGTGGCAATGGCGCAGTTGCGATCGGCGGCGATGCAACCACGTTCGCCGGGTCCGGCAATCCGGAGACCACGGGCAATATCGCCATCGGCAGCTCGTCCGGTATCGTCGCGGGTAGTGCCGGCGGAGAGCGAACCACGGCCAATGGCGGCAACTCGATTGCGCTTGGCACATCCGCGCAGTCGACCGGCTCGAATGCCCTCGCGCTTGGCGCAACGTCAGTGGCCAGCGCCAGCAATGCCGTGGCCCTTGGCCGCGCGGCCAGCGCCACGGGCGCGACCTCGATGGCGCTGGGGAACTCCGCCACGGCGCAGGGTGCAACCTCCACCGCGATCGGATCGGGCGCCACCACGGGATCCGCCGCGCAGTTCGCCATGGCGATCGGGCGCCAGGCCAGTGCCACCGGCGAACAGGGCATGGCGATCGGCTCCAACGCCTCGGTGACGGACGCGCGCGGCACCGCCTTCGGCTTCCGGGCGACGGCAGCGCGTGACGCCATGGCCATCGGGTCCGACACGATTGCCGCCAACAACGCGCTGGCCTTCGGCACCCGCGCGCAGGCGCTGGCGGGCGGAGCCACCGCCATCGGCAACGATGCCGTGGTGAGCGCGGCGGGCGGCAATGGCGTGGCCATCGGCGTGCTGGCCAGCGTCACCGCGCAGAACGGCGTCGCCATCGGCAGTTCCGCCAGCGCCGGTTTCAACAACTCCATCGCCATCGGCAACGGGGCGACCACCACCAGCACCAACCAGATCGTGCTGGGCACCAGCGCCACCCGCGTGGTGCTGCCCGGCATCGCTGCCAGCGACGCTGCCCAGCAGGGGCCGGAACAGGTCGTCACGGTCGACGGCAACGGCGTGCTGGGCCTCTCGAACGTCGCCACCGTCGTTTCGGTCGACAATGTGCGCGTGGGCATGGACTATCTCGCCGCCGTCACCGACGCGCAGTTCACCGCGCTGACCGGCCGCGTGGACGGGCTGGCCGCCGGGCTGGCCGATACCAATTTCCGCCTCGACGAGCTGACCGGCGAGACGCGGCGCGGGATCGCGGCGGCCATGGCGCTGGCAGATGCGCCGATGCCTTCGGCGCCGGGGCGCACCAGCTACATCGGGCGCGGCGCGACCTATCGCGGCGAGTTCGGCTTCAGCCTGGGCCTGACCCACCGGCTCGATACCGACAGCCCCTTCGCGCTGTCCGCCAGCGTCAGCCACGCGGGCGGCAACAACACCGGGGCGTCGGTGGCCTTCATGGGTGAATTCTGACGGCGGGCGCGAGGGTGTCTCACCTAGGTGAAATCCCCTTGTGCCCTAATGGCATTGCGATAACCATCGCGCCAAGCCGAATCGGCATTCCGCCGCATTGGCCGCCAAGAAAGGACGTGGCCGGCGGGGGGACGCGCGGGTCGCAGGAGTTTCGGTTTCCAGAAAAAATAGGCGCAGGTCACCGACCGGCAACGCCCGCCTGAGGGAGTTGTCGTTATGTCCAAAGTTCTGCTCAAATGTTCCGCCGCCGCACTGGCGATTGCGGCTGTTTCCGTTGCTACGCCCGCGCTGGCGGAGGATTGCCTGCTTGACCGCGACAACGACGGCGTGGTCGATGCGGCTACCGACAATGATGGTGGTGCCGCCTCGGCGGACGACGACACACGACTGGCCTGCGGCGTCGGCGCGCTGGCTGGCAATGCGGGTGCCGTTTCGCTGGGCAACACGGCCAACGCCAGCGGTACGGACTCGGTGGCTCTCGGCCGCAATGCCGCCGCCAGCGGCACCAGCGCCGTGGCCATCGGTGGACAGTCCACAGCGGCCAATGCCGCTTCGGCCACGGGTGCCTATTCGGTTGCTATCGGTTACGACGCCACGGCGAGTTCACAGGACGCGATAGCAATCGGCGACGAGACCCGGGCACTCGGCATTTCGACCGTCGCCCTTGGCGGCGGCATTACCGCCGATTCTGGCGCACTTGCTTCGGCCGACTATGCCGTGGCCATCGGTGGCGACAGCAACGACGCCAACGCGCTGGGTGCCCGTGCCGAAGGCGTCTTCGCGGTGGCACTGGGCACCGATGCCTCTGCCCTAAGTCCCGGCGCCATCGCCGTCGGAGGTAATGCCTCAGCCGACCTCGACGGCGGGATCGCGGTGGGTCGCAACTCGGTTGCGCTGGCCACCTACGCAACTGCCGTCGGATTCGGCGCGCAGGCCAATGCCAACGGGGCGGTCGCCATCGGCGGCGACCAGAGCGCCGACAACGTGGGAGCGGTGGCCGGTGGCTCGCGCTCGGTTGCCGTTGGCGCGGAGGCATCGGCCAGCAATACCTCTGCTGTCTCGATCGGCTATCTTGCCGCCGCCAGCGGGGGTTCGTCGGTTTCGCTTGGCTCCCATGCGACTAGTAGCGGCCTGCTGAGCATCGCCGTGGGCGGTGACTATCTCGACGCCGATGTCGCAGGTGCGGTTGCCAGTGGCGACAATTCGATTGCGCTGGGTGCAGATGCCCTGTCCGGCGGCCACCGTTCCACGGCCATAGGCCTGGCTGCCAGCTCGGGCGGTGTCTATGCCATTGCCATCGGCGCGGACACCACCGACGGCAACGCCACCGGCGCTCTCGCCACTGCCGACGGCACAATTGCCATCGGAGCCGACAGCCAGGCAACGAGCGTCAACGCCACGGCGCTTGGCTTCACCGCGATTGCCAGCGGCACATCGTCAGTTGCCAACGGCGCGGACGCGCAGGCGACCAACATCATCGCAACCGCCGTGGGTGCCGGTTCGCGGGCCAACGGAATCGGTGCCTCCGCCTTCGGTTCGGGAGCAACCGCGACCGCCGACAGCAGCACGGCGCTGGGCACTAGCGCGGATGCAACCGCCGGGTTTGCCACCGCCGTCGGCCTGGGTGCACAGGCGACCGGAACGGGGTCCAGCGCGCTGGGATCGAACGCGCAGGCGATTGACTTCCGCAGCACGTCCATCGGCGATGCCGCGATCGGGCGCGGCAATGCCGCGATCAGCCTGGGAGCGGATGCCAGCACGGGTGACGGATCGACCCACGGCAATGTCGCCATCGGGTCGGGCAGCGGCGCGGTAGGCGGCGGCTATGGCGGCACCTTTACCACCGCATCGGGCGGCAATGCCGTGGCCATCGGCGGCTCGGCGCAGGCAACGGGTTCGCGGACCGTGGCGCTGGGCGTGGCGAGCAATGCCTCGGGCAGCTTCGCCATGGCCGTGGGTCCGGACAGCGCTTCCTCCGGCATCAGCAGCGCCGCGCTTGGCGACAGCAGCAATGCTTCGGGCAGGGGTAGCATTGCCCTTGGTGGTCAAGCCACGGCGGGCAATGTTGCCGGAACGTCGCACGGCAATATCGCCATCGGCGTGTCGACCGGGATCGTCGATACCGGCTTCAACGGCGGCACACTCACCACCGCCAGTGGCGGACACGCCATCGCCATGGGCACCGGCGCGCAGGCCACTGGTGCCAGCGCCATTGCCCTGGGCCAGTTGGCGCAGGCATCGCAGACCGGATCGGTGGCCCTGGGTAGCAGCAGCACGGCTAGCGGCAGCAATGCCATCGCCCTCGGCAACACCTCCAAGGCCTCGCAACCCGATGCCATCGCCATCGGACGCAATACCAATGCCACGGGCGCCAACTCGGTCGCTATCGGGGTGGCATCCACCGGCAGCGGCACTGAAACCATTGCGCTGGGGGTGGCCGCAACCGCCAGCGGCGGGCAAGCCATCGCGCTTGGCCGCAGTTCGTCGGCAACGCAGGATGATGCCATCGCCATAGGCCGCAACTCGGTGGGGTCGAGCACCTTTGCGATTGCGGTCGGCGTGGGCACGGAAGCATCGGGCAACCAGAGTATGGCTTTGGGGCGCGGAGCGGCATCCACGGGGCTGAACGCGATGGCGCTAGGCACCAATGCAACCTCGCTGGCTGAAGGTGCCATCGCCATCGGCGCCGACAGCGCGGACGTAGGCACCGCCGGTGCAACCGCAACCGGGGTCAGAGGCATAGCCATCGGCATGGACAGCTTCACCAACAGTGCCTCTGCCATTGCCCTGGGCGATACCGCCGTAGCCCTGGCCACCGACGCGCTTGCGCTCGGGCGCAGCGCAGGATCGACCGGAGCCAGTGCGCTCGCCATCGGCGCAGCAGCCGGAAGCACCGGCCTGCGGACGACGGCACTGGGTGCCGGAAGTGGTGCTGCGGGTAATGGCGGGATTGCCATCGGTGGTGAAGCGACCACGGTCAACGGCGTTGCGCAGACCAATGGCAATATCGCGATCGGGGCATCGACCGGAACCGTCAGCGGCACGTCAGGCGGCACCCGCACGACGGCCAACGGCGGCAACGCCATCGCGCTAGGCACTGGCACGCAGGCCACGGCGAACAATGCGATTGCGATCGGCCGGGGTTCTTCCGCCACGGCCAGCACCTCGATGGCGCTCGGCAATGCCGCCGCCGCGCAAGGGGCAACCTCGGTTGCCATCGGTTCGGGCGCGAGCACGGGCGCGGCGGCGCAGTTCTCGACGGCCATCGGGCGCAATTCCAGCGTGACTGGCGAGCAGGGCCTCGCGGTCGGCTCCACCGCGACGGTGACTGATGCGCGCGGCACGGCGATCGGCTTCGGCGCAACGGCAGCGCGCGATGCCATCGCCTTCGGGCAAAGCTCGGTGGCGGCGAACAATGCGCTCGCCTTCGGCAGCCGGGCGCAGGCCAATGCCGGTTCCTCGGTCGCTATCGGCAACGATGCCGTGGCTTCGGCAACGGCAGGCAATGCGCTGGCGCTGGGCACCAATGCCAACGTCAGCGCGCAGAACGCCGTCGCGCTGGGCACCAATGCCAATGCCGCCTTCGTCGGCTCCACCGCCGTGGGCAACGGCGCGACCACCACCAGCACCAACCAGATCATGCTGGGGACGGCGACGACGGCGGTGGTGGTGGCCGGGATCGACGCCAGCGATGCGACCCAGCAGGGGGCCGAACGGGTGGTGACTGTCGATGCCGCCGGGCGGCTGGGCGTGTCCAACGTCGCCACCGTCGCCTCGGTCGACAATATCCGCGTGGGCATGGACTACCTCGCCGCCGTCACCGATGCGCAGTTCACCGCGCTCGAAAACCGCGTCGGCGGGCTGGAGGCGGGCATTTCCGCGATCGGCTTCCGGCTCGACGACCTCGACAGTTCCACCCGTGGCGGCATTGCCAGCGCCATGGCCATGGGCGGGATGATGGTGGTGCCCGACAGCACGATCTCGGTAACGCTCAATGCCGCCACCTATCGCGGCGAGCAGGGCTTTGCCGGGGGCGTGACCGCGCGGCTGTCGGAACGGGTCTATGCCTCGGTGGCCGTGGCCGGGTCCACCGGCGCGCAGTCCGACACCAGCGGCAGGGTGGGCGTGGCCTTCGGGTTCTGACGCTGGGGCAAGGCCAGGGGCGCGCCGGCCAGCGCGCCCCTGGCATTTGCCAGCCGCGCCGCAGCGGCTATGCAAAGGCAGCACCAGGCTTTTGCAGACAGGGAAACCGCCCCATCATGACCTTCACCCGCACCGCCCTGCTGGCGAGCGCACTGGCTTTGCCGCTCGCCAGCCCGGCCCTTTCGCGCGAGCTGACCGAACAGGACGTCGCCCGCATCGAATCCACCGGCACCGTGGCCGTTTCGCAGGACGGCAGCCATGTCGCCTTCACCACCGTGCGCTATCCCGACGTGACCCGCGGCGAGGATGACGGGCGCGCGCGCCAGCAGCTGGCCATGGCCGATCGCGCCATGCACGTGCGCGACTACCTGCCCGCCGACATGAGCGTGTCGCAGATCGGCTTCACGCCCGACGGGTCGATGATCACCTTCCTGTGGACCGCCGATGGTGATCGCCGCGCCCTGTGGGGCATCCCGGTGGACGGCGGCTCGCACCGCAAGCTGGCGGGGATCGATGGCGCCTCGGTCAGCGGCTATGCCTTCACTCCCGATGGCAGCACGGTCTACCTGCTGGCCGGGGCCGCGCCTGACCGGGTGCGCGATGACGAGGAGGACGCCGGCTTCGACGCCGAGGTGTTCGAGGAGGAATTCGCCTTCAACCGCGTGTTCGAAGCCAGCCTGGGCGACTTGGTCGACACCGCGCCGCGCGAAATCGCGGTGCCGGGCCACGTCGACAGCCTGCAACTGGCCCCCAGCGG
>JAGREI010000077.1 GCA_020446625.1 Erythrobacter sp. | reverse complement strand
CTTCGCGCCTTTGCGGCTTTGCGTGCAAGAATCATTGCGCCTGCGGAGCAGACCTACTCTGCCGGTTCGGGAACAGCATCCGGCTTGCGCGGGTTCGCCGCGCGCAGGATCTTGCGCAGGCGGCTGGTCAGCAGCCCGTGTTCCGCCATCCAGGCATGGTATTCGCGGTACTTGGCGTCCTCTGCCAGCAGGTGCGCCTCCTCGGTGCGCGCGCGCCAGTAGTAGATCGCACTCACCAGCCCCAGGAACAGCGCGTTGCGCACCGCGTCGAGCCACGAACCAGAGGTGACGAGGAAGGGCATGGTGCTGCACCACCAGAACAGGTTCTTCGACACATAGGCCGGGTGGCGGGTGAAGCGGTACGGCCCGTTGGTGATGACGCCGCGATAGGTGAGGTTGGAAAAGCGAATGCCGAAGGCCATGGTCGCCCAGGCGTATATCGCCGTCAGGAACACCAGCAGCCCCGCCCAGACGTAGAGGAACGGCCCGGTATCGCCCAGCCACCAGGCCCAGTCGGCGGTATTGACTTCGTACTGGATCACCCCGCCATTGCCCATGATGCCATAGACGAAGGGCGGATAGCACAGCAGCGCCGCCAGCCAGCCCGCCAGCAGCGGATTGCCGCTGCGGATATGCGCGTCCAGCGGGCGCAGCGTGAGCAGGTAGCCGACGGTGCCGATCTGCACGTCGATCACGAACAGCAGTTCGAACAGCGTCACCCCCAGCCGCACCGGATCGCTGAAGATGGCACTGGTATCGGCTTCCACCACGCTGGCGAAACCGGGGGGCAGGATGCCGATCATGAAGGCGCTGAAGAAGCCCTTGATGATCCAGGCGCGCCAGTGCTTCTTCACCTGTTCGCCGTTCCATGCCTCGCGACCCACCAGCATGGCGCCGAAGTGCCAGCAGGCATCGCGCGGGTTTACCATCACCCGGTCGAGCCACACGACATAGGGGACGGAGAGCACGAACATCGGCACCGCCGCCCAGCCGATCACCTGCATGGCGAACAGGTAATTGCCGTCCCAGTAGAAGCGGCAGAGCATGTAGATCGCGCCGATCACGAACCAGGTTGCCCACAGGCCCGCCAGCTTGGTGATCGAAATGTCGAGCACGTCGGCCACCGGGCGGCGGCGGCTCCAGTCGATCCCGGTGGAGGGATTGCGGTGGACCTTTTCCACCAGCACCGACCATGCCGCCATGGCCATGCCGGTCAGCGCCATGGTGGCAAGCGCGGCGTTGGGGCCGGACAGGCGCCCGCGTTCGTTGGGCCAGCCCATCATGTCGCACAGCGCGGGCCAGTGGCGCGCGAAGACAATGCACGAAAGCAGCGTGACAAGCCCGACAAGGCCCACCCACGGGGAGACGTCGCTGGCCGGAGGGCGCGACTGCACGGATTGACGCGATTCCATCGCGCCAGGGTCTAGGCTCGAAGGGTTAAGGGGCCGGTAACGGGTGCCGCCCTGTCAGCACTCGTTTCAGCACCCGTCCCGTAACAGGACATACCTAGGGTGCTTTGCCACTCGGATCATGATGTGGCGAAAATGGTGGGCTTGCGTGACCCGGCGCGCAGCGACCTTAAGGGTCGTGAGCACCGGAAGCACGGAAGGCCGCCATTTGCAGGCCATCAGGGCCGAGTGGCGAAGTGCCCTAGCGCCAGGCGTGGATGCGGCCGGAATTATCCATGATGTAAAGCGTGTTGTTGGCCACCACCGGGGCCAGCGACACCGGGTTGTCGAGCCGGGTGAAGTCGCTCACCTGCCCGGTCATCACGTCGACCGACTTCACATAGCCGCGGCTGCTGGCGATCCACAGCCGCCCGCTGGCCAGCACCGGGCCGGTCCAGAAGATCGGGCCTTCGCGGTTATCGGGGTTGCGCCAGCGTTCCAGCTGGGTGACCCAGCGGATGCGGCCGGTGTTGCGCTGGATGGCCAGCAGCTGCGCCTCGTCGGTGAGGGTGAACACCCATTCGCCCGCCACGGTGGGGGTGGAAATGCCCGCCAGCGTCAGTTCCCAGATGCGCGTGCCGGTCAGCAGTTCGTAAGCGGCCATGCGCCCGCCCTGCCCCAGCGCGTAGACGCGGCCCTGGTCGATGATCGGATCGGCGTCGACGTCGGTCAGCGCGCCCACCTGGGTGCTGATCGAAGTGCGCGCCAGCGCGTCAGACCACAGTTCGCGGCCGTTCTCGTAACGATAGGCCACCAGTTCGCCGGTGGAGAAACCCGCCAGCACGGTGCCTTGCCCGGCGGCAGGCGCGGCCACGCCGAACACGCCCGACTGGCCCGAGGCCGCGGCGCGCTGCCACAGGATCGTGCCGGTCTGCGCATCGAGCGAGAAGATCTGGTTGTCCTGCGTCATCACGAAGACGTTGTTGAAGGCCACCGTGGGCGCGCCGCGCAGCGGTCCGGCGGGTTTCACGCGCCAGATCTGGCTGCCATCGGTGGCGTTCAGCGCCACCACGTCGCCCACCCCGTTGGTGGCATATACGCGGCCGCCGCTGTAGGTGGCGCCGCCGCCGAAGGTGGCATCGCGCAGGTCGCCGCTCACCTCGATGGTGTGGCTCCAGCGGCGCGCGCCGGTTTCGGCGTCGAAGGCGTGGATCACCGCCGAGGTATCGACCGCGAACAGCATCCCGTCTGCCACCACCGGCGAAGCGGCCAGGCGGCGGGTGTTGGTGGTGCCTGCCACGCTGGCAGTCCACAGCGGGCTGGGCGTGGCGGACAGGGTCAGGTGGCCGGGAACCTTGGCGGCATTGCCACCGGCCTGCGACCAGCTGGTGTTGGTGGTGGCGGGAGGCACCACCACGGCAACATTGGCCAGCGCCGGATCGGCCACCACTTCGGTCGCCACGCGGGAAAGGATCGGCACGCGGTTGCCGTGGCTGGGCGTGGTCGGCTCGTCGTTGCCGCCGCCGCCGAACAGGCCACCGGCGCAACCCGCAAGTGCGAGAGCCAGCAGCGGGGCGGCGATACGGGAGGCCGTGCGGCGCAAGGTCATCATGGGCATCATTCTCGCTTCTATTGCACCAGCTGCGCCGAAGGCGCGGCATCGCCGGTAATCTCGGCCAGCGTGGCGTCGACATCCTCGATGGCGTCGAAGCCCAGCAGGCCCGCCAGCTGGCGGGCACGACCGCGGATCGACTGCGGCACGTCCTCGTTACGCGACATGTCGCCCAGCAGGGCGCCGGCCTCGTCGTTCTTGCCCTGGTCGATATAGGCATGGGCGACGATCTCGCCCGCCGTGCCGTAATAGGCATTGTCCGGCACCGCCAGCGGCCCGACGCGGTCGATCACTTCCTGCGGATCGAGATTATCGTACTGCGCCGCCACGCTGCGCAGGGTGGCAATGTCGCGCAGCGCCTGCGGCAGGTCGCCATCGGCGGCAATCGCGTCATAGGCGGTCACCGCCTCGTCGGTGCGCCCGGCCTGCACCGCGATCCCAGCGCGCAACATGCGGGCCATCACCGCCGCGCCGGCCTCGCCATCGGCCATGGCCGCCAGTTCGCTGTCGGCGCCATCGGTATTGCCCGCGTTCAGTTCGTCCATCGCCTGCACCAGCGCCTCGGACTGGCCTTCCAGCGCGGCCTCGCTGCGGCTTTGCCAGAACAGGTAGCCGCCGAAGGCACCGAAGCCCAGCACCACCGCGGCGATCAGTCCGCGGCCGTACTTCTTCATGAAGTCGCCCACCTCGTCCTGGCGCACGGCCTCGTCGACTTCGCGCATGAGCATGTCCTGCTCGGCATCGGCGCGTTCCGCGGGCTGGGTCCGGGTTGTTTCGGCGGGAAGGCTGGGTGTCTTGGCCACGTGGGGTCGATCAATCCGCAAGAGATAACAGGAAAAGAAGGGTCAGGCCGCGCTCTTTAACGGATGGGGCGGGCATTTCAATCGCAGAGCGTCACCTGTCCCCGCACGCGTGAATGCCCGATGAAGGCACCTAGCCGGGGGCGAAGGGGTTATTTTCCATCAATCCCCAGTACAGCGCGCGGTAGCGTTCGATCATGCGGCGCTCGTCAAACTCGTCGCGCGCCTTCTGGCGGTTGGCCTGGCCCACGCGCCTGCGCGCGGCAGGATCGGTGGCGAGACGGCCAAGCGCGGAAGCAAGCGCGCCTTCGTCGCCCGGTTCGACAAGGTAGGGACCGTTGTCGCTTGCCACCATCGAGCCGATATCGCCCACGCGCGGCGCCACCACCGGCAGGCCCGCCGCCATCGCCTCCACCACCGAAATGGGGAACTGTTCGGACTTGCTCGACAAGGCGAACAGGTCGAACAGGCCCACCAGCTGCTGCGGCTGCTCGACGAAGCCGGGCAGATGGACGCGGTGTTCCACGCCCATGCGCTCTGCCTCGGCCAGCAGGGCGGCGCGCTCCGGCCCCTCGCCCGCGATCACCAACTGCCATTCGGCGGGCATCTGCGCCATGGCGCGCACCAGCACGTCCAGCTGCTTGACGGCCCGCAGACCCGCCAGCGTGCCCACCCAGAATTCGTCCTTGTGCTTGACCAGCCCCGGCAGCAGGTCGCGACGGGCAGGCGCGGCGTAGGCGCGGGTGTCGATACCGTTGGGGATGCGCCGCACCCGGCTGCGCGGCTGGCTCCACACGTTGAGCGCGATATCCTCCAGCTTCAGCGATGGTACCACCAGCGCCGCGGTGCGCCCCAGCGCCACCTTGCGATACCAGTTGCGCCGCCACTTGAGCTTCACCGCCTCGTCCTCGTTGAAGCCGTCCTCGTGGTGGACCAGCGGCGGCAGCTTGTAGGCATCGGCAAACACCGTGTGCGCCATCACCGCGTCGATCGCGCCCCAGTTGTAGGTGCAGATGAGATCGTAGCCCGCCATGGCCTTGGCAAGGCCAGCCAGCCGTCCGGGCGAGGGGCGACCGCGCAGCGACGGGAACTTGGGCCAGCTGACCCTGGCCTTGTTGCCGATCAGCCGCGCCGCGCCGCGCCGCTCGGGATCGCCCGAGACCACGGCATGATCGACCTGCTTGCCCCATTCGTTGATCAGGCGCACGCAGCGCAGTTCCTTGCCCCCGGTATCGAAGGTGGAATGGAGGTGAAGGATGCGCGGCACCCTGGTCATGCCACCTGCTCCAGCACGCGGGCAATGGCAGCCAGCGCGGCGGGTTCTTCCAGCGTCGGCGCATGGCCCACGCCGGGGACTTCCACCGCGTCCACCCCCGGCAGCTCGCGCGCCATGCGGGTGAAGGATGCGGCGGACAGCAGGTCCGACAGTTCGCCGCGCAGCAGCGCCACCGGGCGGCCCGCCAGCGCGCGCCAGGCGGGCCACATGTCGAAATCGACCGGATCGGGCGACTGCATGATCGGCTCGGCAATCTTCATGTCGTAATCCAGCACCACGCGCCCGCTGCCGCCCACGCACATCAGCCGCTTGGCAAAGCGCAGCCAGTCTGCCGTGGCGAAATGCGGATAGATGGCCGCGTTGGTATCCTTCAGTGCCCAGGCGGCGTGCATCCAGGTGGGATAGCTGCGCCCCTGCCCGACGTAGTCCTTGATCCGCTCCAGCCCCGCAGGCTCGATATCCGGGCCGATGTCGTTGATCACCGCACCCGCCAGCCGCTCTGCCCCGCCCAGCGCCAGCAGCATGGTCACCAGCCCGCCCAGCGAGGTACCCACGGCCACCACCCGATCCAGCCCGGCCTGGTCGAACAGCGCGCCCATGTCCGCCACATATTGCAGCGGGTTGTAGCTGGCCGGATCCTTCGCATAGTCGCTTTCGCCGCGGCCACGCAGGTCCACGCAGATCACCCGCCAGTCCCCCGCGAAGGCCGCTGCCACCGGCTCGAAATCGCGGGCATTGCGGGTCAGGCCGGGAATGCACAGGATCGGCGGACGGTCCTGCCGCCCGGCATAATCGCGATAATGCAAAGTCAGGCCGTCAGCGCTCTGCCAGCTGCCATCGGTGAATGCGGCCTCGCTCAAACACTATCCCCGTGGATTCGCCCGGCTTGCAGCGGGGCCATGGAAGGCCCACTAATGGATGGATGCGCAGCGAACCGCAACCGGCTGATTACGCGCCTGACACGGCAATTTCCGACGTGGCGCAGTTCCTTGCCGATCCGGTGACGGCGGCACAGTTCCCGCGCCATGTCCTGCGCTTCCGCAACGATCGCTGGGCCAGCGCCGTGGGGCTTGGCCAGCTGACGGACGAGTGCTGGCTGGATCACTTCGGCAGGTTCACTCCCCTGCCCGGCAACCTGCCGCAGCCGCTGGCGCTGCGGTATCACGGCCACCAGTTCCGGGTGTACAATCCCGATATCGGTGACGGCCGCGGCTTCCTGTTCGCGCAGCTGCGCGACGGCGGCAAGGACCATGGCGGGCGCCTGCTGGACCTTGGCACCAAGGGTTCGGGCCGCACCCCCTACAGCCGCACGGCGGACGGGCGGCTGACCCTGAAGGGCGCGGTGCGAGAGATCCTGGCGACCGAGATGCTGGAGGCGCTGGGCGTCTATACCTCCAAGACCTTCTCCGTGGTGGAGACGGGCGAGGCGCTGATGCGCGGCGACGAGCCCAGCCCCACCCGCTCCGCCGTGCTGGTGCGGCTCAGCCACAGCCATGTGCGCGTGGGCAGCTTCCAGCGCCTGATGGCATTGGGCGAGCATGATCACCTGGCGCAGCTGGTCGACTATTGCCTGGCCCGCTATCCCGGCCCGCCGCCACCCGAGGACGCGCCGGGGCGCGATCAGCCGGCCGTGATCCTGCTGCACCAGGTGGCCGAACGGCTGGCCGATCTTGCCGCCAGCTACATGGTGGCCGGTTTCGTCCACGGCGTGCTCAACACCGACAA
>JAGREI010000076.1 GCA_020446625.1 Erythrobacter sp. | reverse complement strand
CCGCGACAAGATGCACGCGAACCTGTCCGTCTCCATGGGCGGCCGTGTGGCGGAAGAGATCATCTTCGGCCACGACAAGGTGTCCAGCGGGGCTTCGGGCGATATCCAGTACGCCACCAACCTGGCGCGCAACATGGTCACCAAGTGGGGCATGTCGGACAAGCTGGGGCCGTTGCAGTACGAGGACAGCAACGAAGGCTATCTGGGCATGGGCCAGACCGTGCGCACCATGGCGGGTGCCGAAACCAACAAGCTGATCGACGCCGAGATCAAGGACCTGGTCGAAAGCGGCCTGAAGCGCGCTACCGAGGTGCTGACCGAACAGGTCGACAAGCTGCACCTGCTCGCCCAGGCCCTGCTTGAATACGAGACGCTGACCGGCGAGGAAATCAACCAGCTGATGGAGGACGGCAAGATCGACCGTCCCGACGCTCCGCGCGGGCCGACACTCGTCGTGCCGTCGCACGGTTCGCTGGTGCCCAAGGCGGGCAAGCGGTTCGGGCAGACGGGTGAGGCTCCGCAAGGGGCCTGACCACGGCCCGGCGGGCATAGCGAAGCAAGGTTGCCATGGCAGACCCGGCAGACGGACGCGTGACCATATCGCCCAGCGGCGTGGTGCAGATGCGCCCGGCAGGCCCCGCGCATGACCCTGCCGCCCTGCCGCGTTTCGCGCTCGCTCCGCGCAATGACATCGACCAGCTGCGGCACACCTTCGCCACGCACGGCGTCGTTTCCGTGCCGGACGTGCTGGCCGAACATTCCGCCATGGAGCTTTACCAGCACCTGCGCGAACGGCAGGACTGGAAGCAGTCGATCGCCAGCGGCAACAGCCTGGTGGAGCTGGATCGGCCCACTCGCGCCAGCCTCAGCCCCGAACAGGCGCGCCAGCTGGACGATGCCGTCTACGCCGGCGCCCGCCAGCACTTCCAGTTCCGCTACGAAACGCTGCGCGTCCCCGATGCCGAGGCCGAGCGGCGGCAGAGCGACGATCCGCTGGCGGCCTTTGCCCTGTGGTGGTCAAGCGGCGAAGCGCGCGAGTTCCTGCGCCAGGTGACCGGCGAGCCTGCCATGGCCTTTGCCGATGCCCAGGCCACGGCCTATGCGCCGGGCGATTTCCTCACCGAACACACCGACGATGTCGATGGCAAGCAGCGGCTGGCTGCCTATGTGCTTGGCCTCACGCCCAAGTGGCAGGTGGAATGGGGCGGCCTGCTGCTGATCCACGGCGAAGGCAACCGCGAAGCGCGGGCGCTGGTGCCAGGCTTCAACCGGCTGAACCTGTTCCGGGTGCCGCGCTCGCACTCGGTCAGCGAGGTGACGCGGGTGGCGCCCTATCGCCGCTATTCGATCACCGGCTGGCTGCGGACGGGTTAGAACGCTCCCAGCAGCAGCAGCGCCTGCACGAACAGCGTGATGATGATCCAGATGAACATGCTCAGCATCATCAGTCGCCAGAAGGCCGAGAACCGGCTGAGCTGATAGGCGCCGCGCAACTGCTTGTAGAGGTGGATCGGCGGGATCACCATCACCACCGGCAGGATCACCTCCGCCGGTACACCCAGTGCCCCGAGGATCGAGGCGGCGATGAACAGCAGGGTCATGAAGCTGAGCGAATAGGTGACGAAGATCGCGTGGTCGTAACCCTTGAAGGCCGGCTTCCACAGGAACAGCAGCCAGACGAAGGGCAGCGACAGGGGGATCAGCAGCCAGCTGAACTTGTAGGCGTTCGATTGCAGCTTGTAGAGCATCAGGCCGGGGTTGGTCCGCCACTTCTCGACCGCGTGATCGAACCATTCGACGCCGGTCTCGGCGCTGCTGGGAAGGTCGCTGAAATCGGCGCGGACGATGCTATCGCTTGCTTCGATGTCCTGCCCGGTCCCGACCGTGCTGACGCCTGCGTCAGCTTCGGCGGAGGTGGTATCGGCCGCGTCCCCGGCTTCGTTGGCCAGCAACAGTTCGAGCCCGTCGATCTGCGATTGCAGCGCGGCCCGTTCCTGTTCGGTCAGCCCCTCCTGGGCCAGCCGTTCGCGCAGGGTATCGACCTGGGCCTGCGCGCCAGCCTGCACCTGATCGCGCACCTGCGCCGCCTCGACCCCCGGCAGGTCAGTCGGGGCGGTAATGCCCACCATCTGGAACACCGCGAACATCAGGAACACGCCGAACAGGAACAGCGCCATGGGCGAGACGAAGCGCGCCCGCTCGCCCGCGATATAGCGCCGGGTCAGCGCGCCGGGCCGGAACACCAGCATGGGCAGGGTGCGCCACAGCTTGCCTTCGAAGTGCAGCGCGCCGTGCAGCAGGTCGTGCATGAAGGCGCCGATGGTGCGGTGGACATGGCCCAGCTGGCCGCAGGCATGGCAATAGGCGCCCACCAACGGCGTGCCGCAGTTGAGGCAGTTTTCGGGCTGGTGCGGGTGCCGGTCCTTCGCCCCCGAATGCGGCTCGATCGCGCGCGCGAACAGGCCGCCTTCGCCCGCCGTACCCAGACCCTCGATCAGATCGCTCATGCTGCAAACCCCCGCTGGCAGGGGTGATAGCTGCAAGTCAGCGGGCTGTCACCGCCAGTGCCGGTGGCAAGCCGGGCCCCCTCCGCGCCCTTGTGCAAGTGCAGCCAGCCCGCCAGACTGGCGACATGGACCAGAGCGCCGTTCCTGCACCCACGCTAGGCCTTGCGCTGGCCGCGGGCCTGTTCGCCTTGCTGGCGCTGGCCGAACTGGCGCTGCCGTTCCGCCGCGCGAGCCAGCCGAAGGGGCGTCGCTGGCTGACCAACCTGGCACTGTTCGCAATCGATACGCTGGCCGCGCGGCTGCTGCTGCCGCTGGCCATGGTGGGCATGGCGGTGCTGGCGCTGGAACGCGGCTGGGGCCTGTTCAACCTTGTTGAGCTGCCCTTGTGGCTCGCCTTCGGGATGAGCTTGCTGGTGCTCGATCTGGCGCTCTATCTCCAGCACTGGGCCACGCACCGCGTGCCGCTGCTGTGGCGCCTGCACCGCGTCCACCACACCGATCGCGACTTCGACGTGACCACTGCGGCGCGATTCCATCCGGGCGAGATCGTGCTGTCGCTGGCCTACAAGATGGCCGTGATCGCCGCACTGGGCGCGCCGCCCATGGCGGTCTTCCTGTTCGAGACGCTCTTCATGCTGGCCTCGCTGGTGGTCCACGCCAACCTTGCCTTGCCTTCCGGGATCGACCGGCTGGTGCGGCTGCTGCTCGTCACGCCGGACATGCACCGGGTGCACCACTCGACCCGCGCCTGCGAGACCGACAGCAATTACGGCACCGTGCTCTCCGGCTGGGATCGGCTGTTCGGCACCTACTGCGCCAGCGCGCAGGAACCGCTGACGATCGGGCTGGCCGAATGGCAGGACGAGCGCCCCGCGCGGCTGGGCTGGAGCCTGCTGCTGCCGTTCCGCCGAAGCTAGAGGGCGGCCAGCTTGCGCTCGATCGCGGTCCACAGCTGGGCGAAGCCGCGCGCGGCGGGGCTGGCGGGGGCAAATGCGCCCACCGGCTGGTGCCGCACCGCGCACTGTTCCACGACGCTGGCATAGGGGATCGCGGGCCAGCCGGGGTTCGCCTCCTGCGCCTGCTTGTGCAGGTTGCGGCGCAGGTCGAGCATGGAGAGCACGGGCAGGATCGGCGGATGCACCTTGGCGTGCGCCTTGATCTCGCGCACCACCAGGTCGAAGGCGCGCGCCGACAGCGGCGAGGGCGGCAGCGGCACGATCACCAGGTCCGCCGCGCGCATAACCTGCGCGCTGATTTCGCCCAGCGCGGGCGGGCAATCGAGAATGATGCGCTCGTAGCGCTTCGCCAGCGACTGGGTCAGCTTGCGCAGCTGCTTGCGCTTGCCCAGGCGGGCGAACACCGAATTGAGATCGCGCAGGCTGTCGTCGGCGGGCAGCAGGTCCAGCCGGTCATAGGCAGTGCGGGTGATCAGCTTTTCCGGCGACAGGTCCTGCGAATAGAGCGCGCTGGCCGGTTTGCGCCCCGGCTCCACCCCGAACAGGAAGCCCGCGCCGCCCGCCAGGTCGAGATCCCACAGCAGGGTGCGGCGACAGGAAATGGTCGCCGCGCACCAGGCAAGGTTTGCGGCCACGGTGGTTTTGCCCACGCCGCCCTTGGCGCTGTAGATCGCGATCACGGCCATGGAAGCGGGGTATCACCCGGCAGCCGCAGCTATTCAAGCATGTCCGGCATAGCGTTCCGCCCTGGGCCACAAAGCAAAGGGGCCGCCCCTTGCGGAGCGGCCCCTGTTGCCATTGCCTTTTCGGCGTGACGGATCAGCCGTCGTAATCGCCGCCCACCGAGGTGGACCGCGCGGGCGCGGCGGCCGACAGGCGCATGGCTTCGGCCGACTGGCTCAGCGAACCGATTTCGTCGGCCTCGTCTTCCTCGTCGGGCAGGATGGTCTGGAGCGACTGCACCAGCGATTCGGAAAGGTTCTTCGGACGCACGGTCTGCTCGGCAATCTCGCGCAGCGCGACGACCGGGTTCTTGTCGCGATCGCGGTCGATGGTCAGCTCCGCACCGCCCGAAATCTCGCGCGCACGCTGGGCAGCCAGCAGGACGAGATCGAAACGGTTGGGAACCTTGTCGACGCAATCTTCAACGGTAACGCGCGCCATGTGGCACTCCAATCAAGCAGGTTGTGCGAAAATTCGAACGGCGCACCTAGGGGCAGGGGGCGTGGAAGTCAAGATTTTCGGATGGGCCACGGCTAATCGTCGAGGCCGAAGCGGTCGATTGTCGGTTCGCTGTGGCAGGTGAATCTGGCGCGGGTCGAATCGGCCAGCGCCAGCGCCTCGGCATGGCTCTGCACCGGCGCGCCGATCACGCAGGATGTTTCGTCATCGCGCAGGCGGAAGACGTGGAACTCGCCCGCCTCGGGATCGACTTCGCCGGGCGCATAGGGTGTCAGCCGCACGATCACTGCGAAGGGGACAAACCCCCGCAAGCCAACAAGGCCGCGCCATTCGAACATCGGATTGCTGCCCAGATCCAGTCCGAAACCGCCCGAATGGTTGCGCCGCTCGCCAAAGCCCAGCCAGCCGCGCGCGGAATCGCTGAAGGCCATCCAGACGGGAATCCCGTCCAGCCCGGTGCAGCGGTGGGATACCCAGTCCTCGCCTTGATCGACATCGCCCGCCGCGATCAAGGTGCAGCCGGACAGCAAGGTGCGCTCGCTCACCGGCGCGGGTTCCTGCCCGGCAGCGGGAGCAGCCAGGGCCAAGGCCAGCAGGCAGGGCGCAAGTGGCCGCACCATCGTGCTACTCGTACCCGTAGTCCGAATAGTCCTTGGTGCTGGGCGAGGTGAACTTGGTATATTCGCTCTGGAACAGGAGCGGCACGTTGCCGGTGGAGCCGTGGCGCTGCTTGGCGACGATCAGCGTCGCCTTGTTGCGCAGCTCCAGGTAGCGGTCTTCCCACACGCGGTACTTTTCCTTGTCCGCTTCGGAACTGGTTTCGCTCGGCATCTCGGGGCGCAGCGCCTCGTGGTAGTAGTCGCCGCGGTAGATGAACCAGACCATGTCGGCGTCCTGTTCGATCGAGCCCGATTCGCGCAGGTCCGACAGCATCGGCTTCTTGTCCTCGCGCTGTTCCACCGCACGGCTGAGCTGCGAGAGCGCGATCACCGGCACCTGCAATTCCTTGGCCAGCGTCTTCAACCCGCGGCTGATCTCGGAAATCTCGTTCACGCGGTTATCCTGCCCGCGCCCGCTGCCTTGCAGCAGTTGCAGGTAGTCGACCACGATCAGGCCGATATCGTGCCGCCGCTTCAGCCGCCGGGCGCGGGTGCGCAGCGCGGCGATGGAAAGGGCCGGGGTGTCGTCGATATAGAGCGGCAGTTCTGCGAGCCGCTGGCTGGCAAAGGAAAGCTGCTGGAAATCCTCGCGGCTGATCTTGCCCATGCGCAGCGCTTCGGAACTGATCCCCGATTGTTCGGCAAGGATGCGGGTGGCGAGCTGGTCCGCGCTCATTTCCAGGCTGAAAATGGCCGTGCGGTGCCCGGCCTTTGCTGCGTTCAGGCCGATGGTGACAGCCAGCCCGGTTTTGCCCATGGCCGGGCGGGCCGCCAGGATGATCAGATGCGTAGGCGAGAGCCCGCCGATCTTCCTGT
>JAGREI010000075.1 GCA_020446625.1 Erythrobacter sp. | reverse complement strand
CATGTCGCCGGTGTCGAGCCAGCCGCCAACCAGGCAATCATCGGTCGCTTCCTGGTTGCGGAAGTAGGAATGCATCACGCTGGGGCCACGGCACCAGACCTTGCCGATCTGGTGGTCGCCCTTGACCGCGCCGTTCTCGCCGCGGATTTCCACGTCCATGTCGGGCAGCGGCTTGCCGCAGTTGACGATGGCGCGATAGCGCGCCGGGCGCGACAGGTCGCGGCGGCCGCCGGACAGGCGTTCCTCTTCCACCAGTTCCACCCGGATGCCTTCGCCCGGCGGCATCACGGTGACGGCAAGCGTCGCTTCGGCCAGGCCGTAGGAGGGGGTGAAGGCGCTCGCCTTGAAACCGGCATCGGCAAAGGCGTTGACGAACTGCTGCATCACGTCGGGCCGGATCATGTCCGCGCCGTTGCCCGCCAGCCGCCAGCGCGACAGGTCGAAGCGGTCGGCCACGTGGCTCTGGCTGGAGATGCGGCGGGCGCAGATGTCATAGCCGAAGGTGGGCGAATAGCTGAGCGTGTTGCCGGGGTTGCGGCTGATCAGGTCGAGCCAGGCCAGCGGGCGGCGCGCGAAATGTTCGGTGCGCAGGTAATCGGCGCTTACCTGGTTGCCGATCATCGACAGGAAGCAGCCCACCAGCCCCATGTCGTGATAGAACGGCAGCCAGCTGATCCCGCGGTCGCCTTCCCCGATGTGCATGGTGGCAGCGTGGCCATAGAGGTTGTGCAGCAAGGCGCGGTGCGTCACCGCCACGCCGGTGGGGAAACGGGTCGAGCCGCTGGAATATTGCAGGTAGCAGATATCGTCGGGGCCGGCTTCGGGCAGGTCGATGGCGGGCGCGTCGAGCGCGGCGAACTCGGCCCAGTCGAGCCCCGCGCAGCCCTGCCGCTGGGCAGCGGCGCTGGCCATCTCGGCAATCTCTGCCGGGTAGAGCAGCATTTTCGGATCGGAACTGGCCAGCTGCACCGAAAGCTGGTCGATATAGCTTTCCTTGCCGCCGAAGGTGGTGGGCAGGGGCAGCGGCACCGGCCAGGCCCCGGCATAGACGCAGGCGCAGAACATGGCGGTGAATTCGGGCGCGGTTTCCGCCACCAGCGCCACCCGGTCACCCTTGGCCACGCCCATGCCCAGCAGGCGGCGCGCGTGGACCAGCGCGTCCTCGCGCATCTGCGCATAGGTATAGACGCGTTCCAGCTCGCCACGCATGTCGTGGAAGTTCATGCCCTTGGCGCTGCGCGCGGCATAGTCGATCGCATCGGTGAAGGTGGCAAAGTCCGACCGGATGCGCGGCAAGGGGCAATCGTTGGGGGTCGGGGTCAATTGCTGGGTGGATTCGGTCATAGGCTTATGGGCTACCCTTTGTCGCGCGCTCTCGTGGCGCCTCCCAAAGTCAAAAACGGCGCCGTTTTGATATCGGCACCGCTTCGGACTTTCCCAATCGGAAGGAAGTGTGGCACGAATATGGCCAATGCCGACTGAACCCCCGGTGAGCAAGCGCGAAAGACGCGAGCGGTCTGTGGCCAGGCCGATCGACGGCGCACGGCTGGAGGAGCTGGCACTGGCCTATGTCGCGCGTTTCGCCACCTCTGCCGCCCGGCTGGAAGCCTACCTGAAACGCAAGCTGCGCGAACGCGGGTGGGAGGGGGAGGACGAGCCGGACCTTGCTGCCATGGTGCGCCGCTATGTCGAGCGCGGCTATGTCGACGATGCCGCCTATGCCCGCGCGCGGGCAGGCGACCTGCTGCGGCGCGGCTATGGCGGACGGCGGGTGCGGCAGGCGCTGGGGCAGGCAGGCATTGGCGAACGCGAGGCACAGCAGGCCGCTCCCGGCGAACAGGCGGCGCGCACGGCGGCGCTGCACCTGGCGCGCAAGCGCGGCTTCGGCCCCTTTGCGCTCGATCCCATGCCGCCCGAAAAGCGCGAAAAAGCCATTGCCGCCATGCTGCGCGCGGGCCACAAGTTCGACCATGTCCGCACGGTGATCGACGCGGAACGCGAGGCTGATCTGCTCGACTGGGTCGAGGAAGCAAGGAACACCGAGGAATGACATTGCGCCGCCCGTCGCTTGCCACCGTCTGCGCTGCCTTGTGCGCGGCGACGCTGCTTGCCGCCTGTTCGCAGCAGTCCGCCAATCCGGCGCCCGAAGCGGAAACCGCCACGGCCACGGTCCACCCCGAATCGGGGCTGGAGGTGATCCCCGTCACCGTGACCAGCAGCAATGGCGAACATGTCTTCGCGGCCGAAGTCGCTGCCACCGACCGGGAACAGGCAATGGGGCTGATGTTCCGCACCGCAATGGGCGCGGACGAGGGGATGATCTTCCCCTACGATCCGCCCGAACCGCTCAGCTTCTGGATGCGCAACACCGTGCTGCCACTGGATATCGTCTTTATCGGGCCGGATCACCGGATCCTCAACGTGGGCGAGGGAATCCCCTACAACGAGGTGAGCGTGCATTCGTCCGGCCCCGCCATCGCCGTGCTCGAACTCAACGGCGGGCGCTCGGCAGAGCTGGGAATCGGACCGGGCGATCTGGTGGAGTGGTGATGATGTCCGCATCCACGCTTGGCGCAGCCGCCCGAATCAGCTAACCGCGCGCCCATGAGCTTTCTCGGCAAGATCTTCACCTGGTGGGACGGCGCCACCTTCGGCACCATGCTGTGGACCCTGCGCAAGGGCGAGCACGTCGGCACCGATGCGCAAGGCAACAAGTACTATCGCGCCAAGGCCAGGCAGGGCCAGCTGGAACGCCGCTGGGTGATCTACCAGGGTGCCAACGATGCCAGCCGCGTGCCCAGCGAATGGCACGGCTGGCTGCATCATTCGTATGACGAACTGCCCGAGAGCCACCTCGCCCCGCCCAAGGTGTGGGAAGCCGACTATTCCCCCAATGCCACCGGCACGCAGGGGCGCTACCTGCCCGCCGGCGCGCTGGAGCGTGGCGGACGCCGCGCGGCGGCGACCGGCGACTACGAAGCCTGGACGCCCGAAGCGTGATCCTGACGCGCCCCGGCCTGGCGGGCGTGCTGGCGGGAGCGATCCTGCTGGCCGGCTGCACCCAGGGCGCGCCCACGCCGCAGGACGAATCGACCGAGGTTCCCGACGAGCTGGCGGCCGATCCCCTTCCTGACGACCTGCCTTCGACCGAAGGCATCGGCACGCCGATGGCCGAACGCGTGGCCATCATCGGCCTGATCAACAAGCGCAACAACATCTCGCGCGATCTGGAAATGCACCCCGGCGAAGCGCAGCGGGTGGGTGACGTGATCGTGCGGCTGGCGGCCTGCGAGCGCACCGCGCCGTGGGAAAGCCCGGCCGAAACCGGCGCCTTCGTGCAGGTCTTCGTCAACCAGGAACGCAATGCCAATGCCGAACCGCAGTGGCAGCGCATCTTCTCCGGCTGGCTGTTCAAGAACTCGCCCAGCCTGAACGTGGTGGAACACCCGATCTACGATGTCTGGGTCAAGGACTGCCAGATGAGCTTCCCCGGCGAGGAAGCACCCGCCCCGCGGCCCAGCGCATCGGGTTCGGCAGCGCCGGCGCCCGCGCCCTCGGCCTCGCCCAGCGCGACGGCCAGCCCGGCGCCCGCTCCCGCACCTTCGCCCGCCGCCGCCGCCGAATAGACCTCGGCCAGCGCCTGCGGCAGCGAACAGCGCGGCTGCTCCTCGCACGCCTGGGCCAGCAAGGCGAGGTATTCCGCCCGGCTCACCTCCACGGCGCCCAGCGACTTGAGGTGGCCGGTCATGAACTGGCAGTCGAGCAGGCGGAACCCCGCGCGCCGCAGCAGCGCCACCAGCCAGGCAAGCGCCACCTTGCTGGCATTGTCCGCCCGGCTGAACATCGATTCGCCGCAGAACACCCGTTCGAAGGCGACCCCGTAAAGCCCGCCCACCAGGTGCTCGTCCAGCCAGCATTCGACCGAGTGCGCGTGGCCATGGCGGTGCAGGTTGCGATAGCTGGCGGCGATGGCGTGGCTGATCCAGGTGCCGATTTCGCTGCCGTCGGGCTCCACGCGCGGCTGGGCGCAGGCTTCCACCACCCTGGCGAAATCGGCATCCACGGTGACGCGGAAGCGATCCTGCTTCAGCACCTTGGCCAGCGAGCGCGAGCACAGGAAATGGTCGAGCGGCAGGATCGCGCGCTGGCGCGGCTCCACCCAGAACACCTCCTCCTCCTCGCGCGAATCCGCCATGGGGAAGATGCCGCTGCGGTAGGCCAGCAGCAGCACTTCGGGCGGGATCAGCTTGGGGGTGGGGGAATGCATCGCGGCGGTCCTAGCAGAGCAAGGCGATTCGGTCGCTTGCCATTGCGGGTGCGAAGCCCTAGAGGCGCCATTCCCAGTGCAGGGGTGTAGCTCAGTTGGTAGAGCATCGGTCTCCAAAACCGAGGG
>JAGREI010000427.1 GCA_020446625.1 Erythrobacter sp. | reverse complement strand
GGCGGTTGCCCGCCAGGCCCTCTGCCCGCGCCAGCGAGATCAGCGCCATCACCCGCCCCGGTGGCGGCGCGCGGCCCAGCCCGGTTGCCGCCACCGCCTGCCGCGCGGTGGCCAGCGCGGCGCGGTCGCCATTGGCCGCCTGGGCATCGGCCAGGCCCGCCAGCGCGGCGATGTGGCCCATGCTGCCCTCGCCCGCATATTGCCGCGCCATCGGCACGGCTTCGCGCAGCTGCTCCAGCGCCTCGTCCACCCGGCCCAGTTGCAGCAGCACCTTGCCGTGGTTGCTGAGCAGCGCCGCCGTGGCGCCCGATCCGCCGAAGAGCTGGCGGCGGATGCGCACGGCGGTGGCGAACAGCGGTTCGGCTTCCTCCGGCCGGCCCGCCAGCGTTTCCACCGCCGCCAAGTTGTTGGCGGTGTTCAGCGCATCGGGCGACTCGGTAAGGCCGGTCGCCTGCCAGATCGCCTGCGCCTGGCGGAAGGCATCGCGCGCGGCATCCAGTTCTCCGGTCGCCAGCAGGTTCACGCCCAGGTTGTTGCGGAACACGCCCGCCTGGCGGTTGCGGGTGCCGTGCATGGCATCGTGTTCGGCCATGGCCGACCGCAACAGCGCCACCGCGCCCGCCGGATCGGTGGCGCGCAGCACCTGCGCTTCCACCAGGCGGCTGTCGATCAGGCGCGCGCGCCACTTGACGCGGTCCTGCCGCCAGTAATCCTGCGCCATGGCCAGCATCGGCCGCGCCGCGTCGATCTCGCCCAGCTGCACCAGCGCTTGGGCCATGTCGTAACGCGCCGCCGCCAGCGTATCGGGCGGGATATCGGCCGATGGCGATGTGACCAGCGGCAACAGCGTATCGCGCGCGGCCTCGTAGTTGCCGAGGTAGAAATGCATCTCTCCCAGCGCGTGCAGCACGCGCGCGGATTCGGCGGGATTGCGGGCGAATTCGGCCATGATCCGCCGCGTGGTGCGATCCAGCACCTCGCGCGAGGTGGCATCGGTGCCGCTGGTATCCACGCTGTCCGACAGCATCAGGTAAAGCGACTGGCGCACCGCTTCGCTGCGGTCTTCCTCTGCCAGCGCGGCATCGCGCGCGGCGACGGCTTCCTGCTTCTGCATCCAGGTGGCGACGAAGCCGCCCGCCAGCGCCACGAAGATCGCCGCCGAAGCCGCGATCGGCCAGCGCGCGCGCCACAGCGCCCGGCGCAGGCGGTAAGCCCGGTCGCCCGAGCGGGCGGTGACGACACCGCCTGCCAGCGCGCGGCGCAAGTCCTCTGCCAGGGCATCCAGCGTGGGATAGCGATCCGCTGGTTCCTTGCGCAGCGCGCGGGCCAGGATCGCGTCGAGATCCTCCACCAGGCCGATGGGCGCAGCGGCCAGTAACCCGGTGGAGGCACGCAGGTCCGCGATCCGCGGAGGCTCGCTTTCCAGCACCCGGCTGATGCCCAGCGCCACCGGCACCCCGTCAAGGTCGATCGGCGGCCTGCCGGTCGCCAGTTCGTACAGCAGCGCGGCGGCGCCATAGACGTCCACCGGCGGGCCGGGCGGCGTTCCGGTCAGCAGTTCGGGCGCGGCATAGGGCGCAGACAGCGGCAGCAGGCCCTCGGTCTGGCCGGTAATGTCCAGTTGCTTGGCAATGCCGAAGTCGATCACCCGCACCCGCCCTTCGGCGTCGACCAGCACGTTGCCGGGCTTCAGG
>JAGREI010000074.1 GCA_020446625.1 Erythrobacter sp. | reverse complement strand
CGCCGCACACCCTGCGCCACGCCTTCGCCACTCACCTGCTGGCCAATGGCGCCGACCTGCGGGCGATCCAGACCCTGCTGGGGCACGCGGATGTGGGCACGACCGAGATCTATACCCATGTGCTGGACGCCCGGCTGCGGGAACTGGTGCTGACCCATCACCCGCTGGCCCGGCCCGGCGAGGGAGATGCGTGACAAATCATCTGGTTGTGCGTCGATCCTCGTTTTCTGAGTGAAGAACGGCGAGGGGAGAATTTCGCCAAGACCAGGCTCGTCGCATTCTTTCCGATACTTACAACCAGAACCTCATCCATCGCATGAACCGCGCCGCATCTCGCCCGGCAAGACCTCCTCCGACGGCCACCAGCCCGAGGTCAGCGCCGCGTGATAGCCCTGCGTCAGCCCCGCCGCCTCCATCGCCGCCCGCGCCGCAGCGGCATCATAGGCCAGCCGCTCGAGGCGCAGCTCCGCCCCTTCCATCAGCGCGAACCGGGTCGCGGCCCCGCCATCGTTGGGCGGCAGGCTCATGACCCCGGCATTGGTCCACCAATGCCGACCCAGCTGGCGGCGGAACGGCACGCCGCAATGACCGGCCACGACTTCATCCACCGCGCCAATATCGCGCTCCAGAAGGCTGATTTCATGCCGAAACTCTGCCTCATCCGTCACCGGCCACAGGAACCGCGAAATGTCGCTGACGCCGCCATGGATCACCGCCACCCGCCGCCCGGCCAACCGGAAGGTCACCACATCGGGCAGGTCGCGCATCCAGGCCCGCGCCTCGGCCCCGATCCGCGCATCGGCAAAGGGATACCACCCGGCAGAGAGCCGGTCGCAGGTGCTGCCCGGAGTGAAACCGCAGCCGCAATCGCCGGCGCCCTCGGCCAGTTGCCGCTCGACATTCCCGGCCACCACCGGGCCGGCAAAGCCACGCAGCGCGGCCACCACGCCCGCCGGATCGGCGCCATAGGCCACCATGTCGCCGGTGCAGATCACCCGGCGCGCCGGAATCCGCAGCGCCCGCGCCTTCTCCAGCAGCGCCTGCGTCGCCTGAAGGTTGGAATAGGGCCCGCCGAACAGCAGCACCGTGCCGTCCAGCGCACCAAGATCACGGATTTTCATGCCGCCCTCCCCGCGCCCGGCCTTGATCCGGGCGGTTCCGACCCCCATAACCTGCCCGCAGGATAGAAGGATTTCGGACGCCATGGAACCTGCCACCCTGGACGCGGCCCTGGGCATCTCGGGCGCGGCAATCGTGCTCTTGCTGGTGCTCTCGGCCTTTTTTTCGGGCTCCGAGACGGCACTGACCGCCGCCTCGCGCGGCAAGCTGCGCGCGCAGGCCGACAAGGGCAATCGCGGCGCCGAACTGGCGCTGAAGATCACCGAGGACAACGAACGGCTGATCGGCTCGGTCCTGCTGGGCAACAACCTGGTCAACATCCTGTCGACCTCGCTTGCCACGGCGCTGTTCACCCGGATCTGGGGCGACAGCGGCGTGGCGCTGGCGACGCTGGTGATGACCGTGCTGGTGCTGGTCTTTGCCGAGGTGCTGCCCAAGACCTATGCGATCACCAATGCCGAGAAGGCCGCCGCGCTGATCGCGACGCCGATCTCGGTGGTGATCACCGTGTTCTCGCCGGTGGTCGCGGCGGTGCGGATGCTGGTGCGCGGCGTGCTGCGGATCTTCGGCGTGCGCACCGATCCCGACAGCCATATCCTGGCCGTGCGCGAGGAGATCGCCGGCGCGCTGAACCTGGGCCATTCCGAAGGCGTGGTCGAGAAGGAGGACCGCGACCGCATCCTGGGCGCGCTGGACCTGGGCCAGCGCACGGTCGAGGAGATCATGCTGCACCGCTCGCAGATCGAGATGATCGACGTGGCCGCCGAGCCCTCGGTGATCCTCAAGCAGAGCCTGGAAAGCAATCACACCCGCCTGCCGCTGTACCGCGACGACCCCGAGAACATCGTCGGCGTGATCCATGCCAAGGATCTGCTGCGGGCGATGTATGCGCTGGCCGAAACCAACCAGGGCCAGATGCAGGCGCTGGACAAGTTCGACATCCTCCAGGTGGCGATGAAGCCCTATTTCGTACCCGACACCACGCCGCTGGACGACCAGATGCGGCAATTCCTGCGGATGCGGACGCATTTCGCGCTGGTGGTGGA
>JAGREI010000073.1 GCA_020446625.1 Erythrobacter sp. | reverse complement strand
TCTGGATCAGCACTTCGCCCGGCTTCTCGCCGCGCCCGGCGCGCCCGGCGACTTGCGCGATCTGCTGGTATGTCCGTTCCGCCGCGCGCAAGTCCCCGCCTTCCAGCCCCAGGTCAGCGTCGATCACGCCCACCAGCGTCAGCTCGGGGAAGTGAAAGCCCTTGGTGACCAGCTGCGTCCCCACGATCACGTCCACGGCCTTGCCCTCCACCGCCGCCACGAAAGCGGCAGCGGCTTCGGGCGTGCGCAGCGTGTCGGACGTGGCCACCGCCACCCGCGCGTCGGGCAGCATCTGGCGCACCTCGTCGGCAATGCGTTCGACGCCGGGGCCGCAGGCGACCAGGCAATCGGGCTCGCCACATTCGGGGCAGTTCTCGGGCGGCTGCGTCTCGTGCCCGCAATGGTGGCAGGCGAGGCGGCGGCTGAGGCGGTGTTCCACCAGCCAGGCGCTGCAATTGGGGCACTGGAAGCGATAGCCGCAGTGGCGGCACAGCGTCAGCGGGGCATAGCCGCGGCGGTTGAGGAACAGCAGCGACTGTTCGCCCTTCTCCAGCCGGTCGAACAAGGCACGGCGCAGCGGCGGAGCGATCCAGGCGCCAGCGCCGGGCTTGTCCTCGGTAAGGTCCACCAGCTTGACGTCTGGCAGTTCGGCTCCGCCAAAGCGGCTGGGCAGCACCAGCTTCCGGTAAGTGCCGGTATCGGCCATGTGCAGGCTTTCGAGAGCGGGGGTGGCGCTGGCGAGAACCACCGGCAATCCCTCGAACCGCGCGCGCATCACCGCCACGTCGCGCGCGTTGTAGCGCACGCCGTCGTCCTGCTTGAAGCTGACCTCGTGCGCCTCGTCGACCACGATCAGGCCCAGGTTCGCATAGGGCAGGAACAGGGCAGAGCGCGCGCCCACCACCACCTGCGCCTCCCCGCTGGCCACGGCGCGCCAGGCCCGCCGCCGCTCGGTGCTTTTCAGCGAGCTGTGCCAGGTGATCGGAGCCACGCCAAAGCGATCCGCGAACCGCTTCAGGAAGGCTTCGGTCAGCGCAATTTCGGGCAGCAGCACCAGCACCTGCCGGTCTGCCGCAATGGCGGCGGCCACGGCTTCGCAATAGACTTCGGTCTTGCCCGATCCGGTGACGCCGTCGAGCAGGATCGGCGCGAAGCCGTGCGCCTGCACCGCTGCCACCAGCTGGTCGGCCACTTCGCGCTGGTCGGGCGACAGGTCCGGCACGGCGAAGTCGGCGCGGGCGCGGGGGTAGGGGCGGTCGCAGTCGACCTCCACCGGCTCCAGCACGCCCTGGTTCACCAGCCCGCGCAGCACCCCTTCGGAAACTCCCGCGATCCCCGCCAGTTCGCGGATCGTTGCCTGTTCGTGTTCCAGCGCCTCTATCGCGGCCAGCCGCTGCGGGGTGAGGCGTTCGGGCAGGCCGCCGGTCAGGCGGTATTCGGTCATGGTGGCAGGCCCGCGCAGCGCGCCGCCGCTGGAAATCACCATGCGCGCCACCGCCGCCATGGGGGCGACGTAGTAATCGGCGGTCCATTCGATCAGGCGGCGCAGTTCAGGCCGGATCGGCGGCACGTCGAGCACGGCCAGCAGCGGGCGCAGCTTGGCATCCGGCACCAAGGTAGCGGGCAGGCGCTCTGCCTCCCACACCACGCCCATCACCTGCCGCGGCCCCAGCGGGGCCACCACCACCGATCCGTATTCCACCGCCATGTCATCAGGAACGCGATAGTCGAGCGGCCCCAGCGCGGCGTTCATCACCAGTAGTCGGGCACGTTGCAGGGACATTGCGCGTTATATGGCCATTGTGCCAGTGTCGCCGCAAGGATGAGGAGTCGCATTATGTCCGAAATCACCACGATTGCCGCCAGTCGCCGCCGGTTCATCGCCGGGGCCGGGGCCAGCGCCGCATTGCTGGCCTTGCCCGCCTGCCAGTCGATGGGCGGGTTCAGCCTGGTCGACGCGGTGCGCCGCCTGCTTTACCTTTCCAGCGAGCGGGCCTTTGCCCGGCTGACCGCGCCCGGCGGGTTCTGGGACCAGCAAGTGGCCGCCGTGGGCCTGTCCGACATGCTCGGCACGCGCGGCGGGGTGCTCGCCTCGATCCTCACCTCCAGCCTGTTCCGCGACCGCTTGCAGCACGCCTTTGCCGGTGTCGCCATGCGCGGGGCCGAACGCGCCGCGCCCATCGTTACCGATGCGGTGCGGGTGATCGGGCTGGACAATGCCGTGGCATTGGTGCGCGGCGGACCGACGGCGGCCACCGCCTTCCTGCGGCAGGACATGGGCACCACGCTGGTGGAAGCCATGGTGCCGGAACTGGGCCAGGCCATGCGCGTGGCGGAGGAACCGCTGGTGGGCCAGCTGCTGGCGGGCCTGACCGGGATCGACGTGGCCGGAGTGGCGCGCAACGTCTCCACCACGGTCGACAATGCCATCTGGCACGAGATGGGGGTGGAAGAAGCCGCCATCCGCGCCAACCCGCAAGCCACCAACGATCCGCTGCTTATCGGCGTGTTCGGCGCGGCGGCGGCGCTGTAGTCACGGATGCCAGACAAACCCCAGCTGCGCCGCGTGGCTCAGGCGATCGGGTGCGGCGGGGCGCAGGCTGTCGATCGCCAGGTAACCCACCAGCAGGTCCAGGTGCGGGGCCACGCGTTGCTGCACCGCCAGGTTCGCGCGCCAGCTGTCGAGCCGGTCGCCGCGCCCCGCCGTCTCGTATTGCAGCACGTAGAGCAGTTCGCCGTTGGCGATCAGGAGGGTGGATCGCGCCACCGGCACGGTAACCTGCGCGCGATTGCGCAGGCGCAGCTGCGGGCGATCGGCCCCTTCGAAAAAGCGTTCCTCCAGCCGCGTCCGCCACGATAGCCAGCCCTGCGCCAGGTTCACCTGCTGGTGCGGGCGCCATTCCTGCCGGCCCGACCCGTCCGACATGGTAAGGCCGCCGCCCAGGTCGACGACATCGGAAACCGCCAGGTCCAGGCTGGCGCGCGCCACCAGTTGTTCGTCGCCCTGGCGCCACCGCTGGATCACGTCGACCGTGCCATCCACATCGTCGGCCAGCGGCAGGCGCGCGGTGCCGGTCAGCCACAGCTGGGTATCCTCCTCGGCGGCCAGGGCGGGCGCGGCCGATCCGGCCAGCAGGGCGGGAATCAGCCACAAGGCGGTTGTGCGAAGCATCGCGCTGCCTATAGGGAAGGCGCGCGCCCCGCGCAGCGAAGAAATTGCCATGGCTGACGAATCTCCCCTCGACCGGTTCAAGACCGCGCTTACCGGCGCGGCCCGCGCGATTGCGCGCGATCACGAGGTGGAGGTGGGCTATACCGCCGATACGCCCAGCCAGCAGGGCAAGCTTGCCCGCGTGCCGATGCCGCCGCGCGGCGTTCCGGCAGAGGCGGCGCGGGAAGCGCGCGGCTTTGCCGATGCCTTCGCCCTGCGGCTGCGCCACCACGACGATGCGCTGCACAACCGTCACCGCCCCGACGATACCGACGCCCGCGCCTGTTACGACGCGATCGAACGCGCGCGGTACGAGGCGATCGGGGAACGCGACTTTGCCGGGATGCGCGCCAACATGATGGCCATGCATGACCGGCGGCTGGCAGGCGATCCGATCACCCGCGCCGAATCGGCCGAGGAAGTCCCTTTGCAGACCGCGCTCGCCCTGATGCTGCGCGAACAGCTGACCGGGCAGGCCGTCCCGCTCGCCGCGCGCCACGGCGTGGACCTGGTGCGCGAACACATCGAAAGCCGCACCGGCGACGATTTCGAGCGGCTGGCCGAAGTGCTGGACGACCAGGCGGCCTTCCAGCAACTGGGCCTGACCATGCTGCGCCACCTCGACATGGTGCCTGCCGTGCCGGAGGAAGCAGACGGCCTCGACGACGAGCAGGGCGACGACAAGGGCGACGACGAACAGCAGGACGACAGCGACGACGAAGCCGCCGAACAGTCCGACCAGCCCGAAGTGCGCGCCGAAGGGGCCGAGGGCGAGGAAGGCGAGGGCGCCGAAAGCGAACAGTCCGCCGGTGAAGACGACATGGTCGAAGGCGACCCCGGCGACGACGGCGAGGAAATGATGCTGCCCCAGCGCCGCAACGCGCCGTGGCAGGACATCCCTTCCACCTTCGAATACAAGAGCTTCACCGAGGCTTTTGACGAAGTGGTGGAAGCCACCGACCTGTGCGATTTCGAGGAACTCGACCGCCTGCGTGCCTACCTCGACAGCCAGCTGGCAGGGCTGGCGGGCGTGGTGACGCGGCTGGCCAACCGCTTGCAGCGCCGCCTGATGGCGCAGCAGAACCG
>JAGREI010000426.1 GCA_020446625.1 Erythrobacter sp. | reverse complement strand
CGCCTCGCGCAGCAGCGCGTTCTGCTCGAAGCAATAGCCGCCGCGTTTCGCGCCGATCAGCTTGGCGCGGATGGCGGCGGGGATCAGGTCGGGGACGCGGCCGGTCAGCGGGTCGAAATTCTCGAACGGGATCGCGTCGAGATGGCGGGCGATCACCTGGTCCAGCACCGCAAGCGTCGGCGCGCGCGCGCCCTCGTGACCGATTCGTTGGCAATAGGCGTCCAGCATCGCGCATCCTCCCTGAGCGGGCAGAGTGTCGCGCGGGCCGGCGGGACGCAACCCGCCTCAGCCCCGGGTGGCGCGGGCCGACAGCAGCGCGACGATGCGGTCATCGCCCGACCAGGGCGGTTCCTCGTCGGGCAGGGCGGCGGCGGCGGGGGCGGCATCCTCGGGCGCGCCGGCGCCGACCTCGGCCGCCAGTTCCGGCACCAGCGTCAGCAATTCCTCGGTCAGGCGCGCCAGTTGCGACCGCGCCACGGCCTCCTCGATCTCGACCGCGTCCGTCCAGTGCCGGATCTCGACCGCGATGGCGCGGGCCTCGGCCAGGCGGATGTTGAAATCCTCGATCTCCTGCTGGCGGGCGATCAGGAAATCCCGCGCCCGCATGACGTTGCCATCGGAATAGATCCGCGCCAGTTCGCGGCTGACATGGCTCATCTGCGCCGCGACCTCGATCGTATCGGCCTGCAATTCGGCCAGGTCGGGATGGTCGCGCAGGAAGGCGATGCGTTCGCGGATCGAATCGAATTCGCCCTTCAGCAGGAAGGCGCCGCCGCGGTCGCTGGCATGGGCCTGCACATAGGCGCGGGCCACATCCCCCATGCCGATGTGAAAGCGGCGATGGGAGTTTTCCAGCGCCATGACCCGGAAATTCGCCGGCAGATAGGCGCAAAGCAGCCCCAGCAGCGCCGTGAGCCCAAGCTGCGCGATCATCCCCGCCTGCGGCAGCGGCGCCCCGCCATAGGCCAGCGGCAGGTCGATCCAGGCTCCATGCCCCAGCGCGCAGGCGATGTCCCAGCCGATCAGCGCCAGCGTGGCCAGGCACAGCACCAGCACCGCGAGCCGCTGCACCAGGGCAAGAGCCAGCCACCCGGCGGACCGAATCGTCTTTTCCATACCCAGACCCCCCGCACCCAAAGCAGACCGGCAGCAATGTCGGCAAAATTATGCTTAACCGATGCAAAGGCTAAGGAATTTTTCACCAATGGCGCTTTCTCGGCGCGATTCGTGAACGATTCTCGCCTCGGGGCGGAATTGTTTCAGGCTTGCGATCAATCCCCGGCGCGGCGGGCGCTGAGATGCCCAAGAAGCACGCTGGCCACCACGCAGAAGGTGAACAGGTAAAGGCCCCAGTCGGTCTCGATCCGGCCCAGGCCGATTCCCTTGGCCAGCGTGATGTAGAGCGCGACCAGAAAGATGTCGGCCATCGCCAGTTTACCCAGCAGCGTCAGCGCCGGCAGGGTCTTGCGGCGCAGCAGGCCGAAATGGATCAGCGCCAGGCCCAGCGTCTTGATCAGGGGCGCGAACAGGGCGAAGAAGCTGACCAGCAGCGCCAGGATGACGTCGGTTTCCCACAGCGAGCGCAGGCCCGACACGACGCTGATCTGCGAAAGCCCGAACAGCGGCAACAGGCCCGCGCGCATCAGGGGCGCGAACCAGGACAGCGGGAACAGGACCAGCAGGGCGAGGTTGGCGTATTTCACCCAAGGGGGCGTTGCGGGCACGGGGCCGGTCCTTCTGGTCGTGGTCTCGCACGCCGGGGCGCGCCCCGATGACATGGGCGCCGCGCGGCCGGGGTGCAAGTCACCCGGCCCAGGCCCAGAGGATCACCAGCGCCGCGATCAGCAGCGCGTGCGCCAGGTCGATCAGCCGCCAGCGC
>JAGREI010000072.1 GCA_020446625.1 Erythrobacter sp. | reverse complement strand
CTGTCGCCCTCGACGATGAACAGTTCGGTTTCGCCTTCGCCATCACCGCTGCAATCGGTCAACTTGCCGGGCAGGCGCAGCTTCTTGGCATTGGTGGCGGTCTTGCGCTTGATCTCGCGTTCGGCCTTGCGCTTCAGCCGTTCGTCCATCCGTTCCATCACCGCGCCCAGCAAGGCGCGGCCGCGTTCCATGTTGTCGGACAGGAAGTGGTCGAAGTGGTCGCGCACCGCGTTTTCAACCAGGCGGGCGGCTTCGGGGCTGGTGAGGCGGTCCTTGGTCTGGCTCTGGAACTGCGGATCGCGGATGAACACGCTGAGCATGATCTCCGCGCCGGTCATCACGTCGTCAGCGGTTACATCCTTGGCTTTCTTGTTGCCGATCAGCTCACCGAACGAGCGCAGGCCCTTGGTCAGCGCGGCGCGCAGGCCCGCTTCGTGAGTGCCGCCGTCGGGCGTAGGCACGGTGTTGCAATACCAGCTGGTGGAGCCATCGGACCACAGCGGCCAGGCCACCGCCCATTCGACGCGGCCCTGCTGCACCCCATCGGTTTCGGGGAAGTCCTGCGTTCCGGCGAAGAAATCGGCGGTCACGCATTCGCGGTCCCCCACTTCCTCGCGCAGGTGGTCGGCCAGGCCGCCGGGGAACTGGAAGGTCGCCTCCTGCGGCACGTCCTCGCTGGCGAGCGAAGGAGCGCACTTCCAGCGGATTTCCACGCCCGCGAACAAGTATGCCTTGGAACGGGCGAGCTTGAACAGCCGCTTGGGGTTGAACTGCCGATCCCCGAAAATCTGGGTGTCGGGCACAAAGGTGACGCTGGTGCCGCGACGGTTGGGGGTATCGCCCACCTTCTTCAGCCCGCCCTGCGGTTCCCCGCGCGCGAATTCCTGCGCGAACACCTGCTTGTTGCGGGCGACCTCCACCCGCACATGGCTGGACAGCGCATTGACCACCGACACGCCCACGCCGTGCAGGCCGCCGCTGGTGGCATAGGCCTTGCCCGAGAACTTGCCGCCCGAGTGCAGCGTGGTGAGGATCACTTCCAGCGTGCTCTTGCCGGGGAACTTGGGATGTTCGTCCACCGGCATCCCGCGCCCGTTGTCGGTGATCGTCAGGCGGTTGCCCGCATCCAGCACCATCTCGATGCGGTTGGCATGGCCGGCCACCGCCTCGTCCATCGAGTTGTCGAGCACTTCGGCAGCGAGGTGGTGCAGCGCGCGGTCGTCCGTCCCGCCGATGTACATGCCGGGGCGGCGGCGGACAGGCTCAAGCCCCTCCAGCACCTCGATCGAGGAGGAATCGTAGTCGTCTCCGCCCTTGGGCAGCTTGTCGAACAGGTCGTCGCTCATGGCACAGCTATAGGCACGGGGATTCCCCGGCTTCAAGCCGCCTGTAACGAGTTATCCGGTGTCAGAACCCCGTAGGGGCCGGGCTGACGATGGTGAAGGCTCCGCTGCCGATCTGGCGCACTTCCATCGCCCGCTGGCCAATGCCGTTCGACTGGAAGCGGATCGGCCCGTCGAGGCCGAGGAAACCGCCCTCTGTAGTCAGCAGGCTGACCGGCAGTTCGGTGCCCGGCCGCCAGTCGCGCGTCAGGCGCAGGGTCAGCAGCACCGCGTCATAACCCAGCGTGGCGATGCGGAACGGCTGTTCGCCAAAGCGCGTCTGGTAGCTTTCGGCAAACTGGCGATAGCGATCGTCCGACACGGCGGAGAACCACGATCCGCGCATCACGCGGGCCGACAACAGCGAATCCTGCCGGCTCCACAGCTCGGTGCCGACCAGCGAGGGCAGGGCATCGCCCGCATCCTTCAGCCGCGGCGCGGCCAATGCGGCCTGCGCCGCAGTATCCGCGATGATGACGGTGTCGTAACCGCCTGCCTGCCGCAGCCGCTCTGCCGCGCTGATGATCGAGGTGTTGCCGCGATCGTAGCGTTCCACTCCGGTCACCGTGGCCAGGCGAGCGCGGATCGCGGTTTCGGCGGCATTGGTGGTGCGATCGCCATAGTCGCCGCGCGGAGCCAGGATGGCGAAGTTGCGCGCACCCTGGTCGATGGCGAAATCCACCGTGCGGGCGACCGACTGTTCGGGGATGTGGCCCATCACGAACACGTCGTTGCGAGCGACGGTGGTATCGTTCGAGAAGGTGATCAGCGGCACGTTCGACGCGCGCGCCTGCGCCAGCACCGGGCCGACGTTGTCGCGTTCCAGCGGCCCCAGGATCAGGCGGTTGCCATCGGCAATCGCGCGGCTGGCAGCGGCCCCGGCACCGGCGCTGGTGTCATAGGTGGTGATGCGCAGGTTCTGCGCCCCGGTATCGAGCAGCGCCATGGTGGTGGCATTGGCAATCGACTGGCCGACCGCCGCGTTCTCTCCGCTCATCGGCACCAGCAGCGCCACGCGGTGGCGACCCTGGTCCTCTGGCAGCACAGTGGCATCGGGCGCGGCGGGTCCGGCGACGGGGGGCGGGGTGCTTTCCGGCCCGCTGGTGGTGCCGGCGGGGATCATCTGGCATCCGGCCAGCAGCAGCGCGCCCATGCCAACCGCCAGAATTCGCTTCAATTTACCAAACATGCTTGCCGTCCCCGCTGAACATGGTCCATGCCCCGCGCGTGAGCGAACAAGACGGACCCCTTTCTCCCGGCCTCTATATCGTTGCGACCCCGATTGGCAATCTCGG
>JAGREI010000071.1 GCA_020446625.1 Erythrobacter sp. | reverse complement strand
CGGCACGCCCCAGCCGCAGCTGGTCTGCACGCTTTCCACCCTGATATCGAAGATCTGCCGGGTGCCGGGCAGCAGGGTGAAGTGGCTGGCCAGTTCGTCCCACCCCGCTTCCCACGGCAGCACCGGCTTGCCCGTGCCGTAGATGCGCAGGATCAGCGCGGGCTGCTGCCAGTTGCAGACCATCAAGGTGATCCGCCCGTCCGCCAGCAGGTGAGCATTGGTCTCGTTGCCCGATCCGCCAAGGTCGAGATAGGCCACGCGGTCCGGCCCCAGCACGCGGAAGGTATCCGCCAGCCCCTTGGGCGACAGGTTGATCCGCGCATCGGGCGCGGCGGTGGCGACGAAGAAGACCGGCTGGGCTTCGATCATCGCGATGTGCTTGTCGGTGAGGGTATCGGTAAAATCGGCCATGCGGCAAATTATGCCAGCGGCTGCCCCCCTGCAAGCAATCTGCGTTTTGCCCGCTTTCGCAACGTGATATGCCTGCGGCTCATCTCCGGGGGGGAAATGCATGAAGAGTTCGCCTGTCGTTCGCAATGCGCTGCAACTCGCACGCCGTCGCCAGCGCGCCGCTGCCGGGCTGTCCTTGCCCCTGCCGGGGGGAAAGGGGATCGGGCGGCGCGCGCTGCTGAAAGCGATGGGCGCCGGTGCCGCGCTCGCCGCCTTGCCGCTGGCCGCCTGCCGCGCCACCGGATCGCAGCAGCGGGTGGCCGTGGTCGGCGGCGGGCTGGCCGGGCTCAACGCCTTGCACACCCTTGCCGGGGCCGGAGTAGAGGCCAGGCTCTACGAAGCCGCCAACCGCATCGGCGGGCGCGTGTTCACCCGCAGCGAGTTTCCCGGCACCACGGGCTGGGTCGAGATGGGCGGGCAACTGGTCAACACCGACCATGCCGACATGTTCGCGCTGTGCGAGGAATTCGGTCTGGAGCTGATCGACGGCCTGGCGCTGGGCGGCACCGACCAGATCGTGCGCGACAGGCTGGCGATTCCCGATCCCGAACTGGTCGCCGCGCTCGGCCCGATCGCGGCGCAGATCGCCGCCGACAGCGAGGCGCTGGATGCCGACTGGGAGACCAATGCCCCGGCCATCGATGCCATGTCGACCGCCCAGTACCTCGACCTTCACGCAGACAAGATCGGCAGCGTGGCGGTGCGCCGCCTGCTCGAACAGACCATGCGAAGCGAATACGGTGTCGAACCGGCCGAAGCGAGCGCGCTGCAACTGATATTCAACCTGCCCACGGTCGACGGCGAAGCCTACGAAGTGCTGAGCACCAGCGACGAACGCTTCGTTGTGCGAGGTGGCTCGCAGCGCGTCACCGATGCGCTGGCGGCAGCCCACGAGAGCCAGATCGAGCGCGGTCGCAAGCTTGCCGCGCTGGCGCAGGGCGACAATGGCGTGACCCTTTCCTTCGAGGATGGCACCACGGCGGAGGCCGACCACGTCATCCTCACCCTGCCCGCCAGCCTGCTCGGCTCGATCGACCACGGCGGCCTGTTCGATGCCGACTGGCAAGCCTACGCCAGCGAAGTGACGCTGGGCCGCAACGACAAGCTCAACGCCGCCTACACCGGCCGCCCATGGCAGGCGACCATGGGCGCCTGGGCCGCCAGCTGGGACGCGGGCGACGATCCGCGCTTCGTCGAGGTGTGGGAATGTACGGCGGGCAGCCAGGACAGCCAGGGCGCGGTGCTGACCTGGTTCTTCGGCGGCGACCAGATCACCGGCATGGGCGATCCCGGCCTGCGCGCGGCGGTGGAAGCGCGGGTGGGCGATACCATGGGCGACCTGGCCGGCACCAGTACCGAACATTCGGCGCGCACCGGCTGGTCCACCGGACCGCTCAGCCGCGGGGCATATGTCAATTACGGCCCCGGCCAGCTGACCCGGTTCGGCGGGCAGTTGTGGGTGGAAGAGGACGACGGCAGCGCCAGCCAGGTGGCGCGATCCGGCCCGATCCTGTTCGCGGGCGAACACCTCAGCGACGCATGGCCCGGCTTCATGAACGGCGCGGCGCAGACCGGACGCATGGCGGCCGAAGCGGTGCTGGCGCAGGTGAACGCGAGCTAGCGTTCCTTGGTGGCGGAGAAGGTAATCTCGGGGTTCTTTTCCTGCTGGTAGCCCACGTCCCACGGGCTCTTGGCCATGAACACCAGGTCACCGTCACGGTCCTTCGCCAGGTTGCCCTGGTTGAAGCGTTCGAACTCCTTGAGGGCGCTTTCAGACCCTTTCAGCCACCGTGCGGTGGCGAAAGGCGATGCTTCCAGCCCGGCCTCCACCTTGTATTCGGCCTCCAGCCGCGAAACGAGCACTTCCAGCTGCAACTGCCCCACCACGCCGACGATGCTGCTGCCGCCGATCTCCGGGTAGAATACCTGGATGACGCCTTCTTCCGAAAGGTCGTCCAGCGCCTTGCGCAACTGCTTGGTCTTGGTCGGATCCTTCAGCTGCACGCGGCGCAGGATTTCCGGCGCGAAGTTGGGCAGGCCGGTGAAGCGCACCTGGTTCTTCTCGCTCAGCGTATCGCCCACGCGCAGGGTGCCGTGGTTGGGAATGCCGATGATGTCGCCCGCTTCGGCGGTATCGGCAATCTCGCGATCCTGCGCGAAGAACAGGATGGGGGAGTGGACGGCGATGGGCTTGCCCAGCCCTGACGGAGTCAGCTTCATGCCCCGGCGGAAGGTGCCACTCACCTGCCGCATGAAGGCGATGCGGTCGCGGTGCATGGGGTCCATATTGGCCTGCACCTTGAAGATGAAGCCGGTTACTTCGTTGTAATTGGGGCTGATCGTGGTGTCGCCAGCAGGTTGCGGGCGCGGCGGCGGAGCGTAGCGGGCGATGGCGTCGATCAGCTCCTCCACGCCAAAATTCTTCAATGCCGAGCCGAAATAGACCGGCGTCAGGTCGCCGTGGCGATAGGCTTCGATATCGAATTCGGGATAGCCGCCGCGCGCCAGCTCGATCTCGTCGGCGTAGCGTTCGGGTATCGGGGCATCCGTGTCACGCTGGCCGAGGTATTCGCGCGAGGGACCTTCGGGCCGCGCCACTTCCATGGTGCGGAAATCGAGCAGCCCTTCGAACAGCCCGCCCATGCCGATGGGCCACATCTGCGGGCTGACGTCGAGTGCCAGCTTGTCCGCCACTTCGTCCAATGTCTCGAACGGATCGCGGCCTTCGCGGTCGACCTTGTTGACGAAAGTGATGATCGGCACCGAGCGCAGGCGGCAGACCTCGAACAGCTTCAACGTCTGCGGCTCGATACCCTTGGCC
>JAGREI010000425.1 GCA_020446625.1 Erythrobacter sp. | reverse complement strand
CGCGCAGGCGGCGCTGGATGCGGCCAGTGCCGCGCAGGCGACGGCCAGCAGCGTGGCTGGCACGGCCGATGCAGCGCTGGCGGCTGCCAGTGGCGCAGCCGCGCTTGCCGCCGGGTTCGACGGGCGCATCGGTGATGTGGAAGATGCCAACCTGGTGCAGGATGGCCGCCTGCTGACGCTGGAGAACCTCACCGCCACCGCCATCGGCAATGCGGCCGTGGCCCTGGCAGAGAACGACGCGCAGGATGCCGCCTTGGGCGCGGTGCAGGCGCTGGCCAGCGACAATGCCGGTCGGCTGGACCAGGTGGAAGCCGATGTCGCCACGCTGTTCGGCCTCGCCGGTTCGCAGGCGACCGGGGAAAATGCGCTGGCGCTGGGCCAGGGCAGCATGGCCGAAGGCGACGATTCGGTGGCCATCGGCAGCGGTGCCATGGCGGGCGACGGGGCTGCCGTGGCCATCGGGCTGGAGAACCAGGCCATGGGCAATGGCGCGGTGGCCATCGGTGACCCCAACCTGGCCACCGGCAATGGCGCGGTCGCCATCGGCAAGGACAATACCGCCACCGGCGATGGCGCCATTGCCATGGGCGACACCAGCAGCGCGCTTGGCACCTCTGCCCTGGCGCTTGGCCAGCAGGCCCAGGCCAGCGGCACGGGTGCCATCGCGCTGGGCGGCAATGCCGTGGCGGCGCAGGCGGGCGCGGTGGTGATCGGCAGCGACGTGCAGTCGGTGCGGGCAGACCAGTTCGTGCTGGGCAATGCCGGCAACACCTATACGCTGGCGGGCATCGCCTCGGCCGCCAGCCGCACGGCACAGCAGGGCGCGGTCAGCCTGGTTACCACCGATGCGGCAGGCAACCTGGCCACGCTGGACTTCGACGTGGCCCGCTTCGGCCAGCTGGAAAGCGAAGTGGCGGGCCTGTCCAGCCAGGTGGCCGTGCTGGGTTCGCAAGTGGTCGACCTGTCGGCGCAGGTGGGCCAGTTCCAGCGGGCCAGCAACGGCGGCATCGCTGCCGCCATGGCCATGGGCGGCACGCTGCTGCCGCCCGACAGCACCTTCTCCGTCAGCTTCAACCTGGCGACCTATCGCGGAGAGCAGGGCTTCTCCGGCGCATTGGTGGCGCGGGCGACGGACACGATCTGGATCTCGGGCGGAATCGCGGGATCGACGGTAAGGGGTTCCACCGGCGGAAGAGTGGGCATGACCTTCGGCTGGTGACCCTTGCCTCGATGAACCCCGGCGCGGTTGCAGCTCCGGGGTGGGGGGGAGGGTGCCGGTGCCGCTGCCGCTGCCGCTACGGCCGCGCGGATGCCGGTGCCCTCTCCCGCGCGGTGCAGCCTTGCGGCGTCCATGCTGCACCTGCGTAAATATCTGGAATCGGGCGCGCATTTGCGGCATCTCCCCGCCTCCGGCGCATGGGCGCCGGCTTGAGCAAGTGGCAGGAGGCAAAGTGGACGAAGCAGGCTGGGCGCAGGTGAACGCGGTGCTCGACGAGGCCGTGGAGCTTCCCCCGGCTGAGCGGGACACCCTGCTGGAAGCGCGGCTGGGCAGCCAGCCTGCCCTGCTGGGCCGCGCCCGCGCCATCCTGGCCTCGCTCACCTCGTCGCGCGCCTTTCTCGAACCGCTGGTGGACCACATTCCGCCCGCGCCGCCCAGCCTGACGGGCGACCGGTTCGGCGCCTGGCAGGTGGATGGCCTGCTGGGGCGCGGCGGCATGGGCAGCGTCTATCGCGTGTCGCGCGTGGATGGCGGCTTCGAACAGCAGGCGGCGCTCAAGCTGATGCACGGCCAGCGGGCGGTGGACCTGGCCCGCTTCGAAGCCGAGCGGCAAGTGCTCGCCCGGCTGGATCATCCCGGCATTGCCCGCCTGCTCGACGGCGGGATCGACGCCGAAGGCCGCCCGTGGATGGCGATGGAACGGATCGACGGCCAGCCGGTGGACCAGTGGTGCAATGCCGCCGCCACGCCGCTGGCAGGGCGCGTGGCAAAGGTGCTCGATGCCATCGAGGCGGTGGCCGCCGCGCACCGGATGCTGGTGCTGCACCGCGACCTGAAGCC
>JAGREI010000424.1 GCA_020446625.1 Erythrobacter sp. | reverse complement strand
CAGTTCCATTTCGAGGCGAACCGCGCCGTGGTTGAAACCTTCAACCGCGACTTCGCCGACGCGGTCGAGGCGCGCCATCCCGGCTGGATTGCCGATTTCGGTCAGATTGCGGCACGCAACGCGCCCGCCGCCGACGCGGCGGGGCTGGCGATCGCGCGGGCCTGGACGCGCCTTCTCTAGCCGCGCCGCTCAGGCAACGGCTGCGTTGGTGACGGTGGCAAGCTGTCCGCGCGCCCAAAGACGGATCACCCGCCAGGCGATGACCGGAACGATGGCCGAGGCGGCGGCAAGTGCGATCACGCCTGGATAGGCCCAGATCCCGCCAAGCGCGAGCCAAAGGGAGGCCGTCGCGGCAAGCGGAAAGGTGAAGGCGCCCCAGAACGGCGTGAACCCCGCCTCTGTCAGCCAGCGGACACGGATCACGAGCAGGATCAGGATCGCCCCGGCCAGCCCCGCGAAGCCCATGGCCAGCGACTGAAGATCGAACCCGGCAGCGACGAGGCCGAAGAGCGCGGCCGGAGACAGGTGGATCGCAAGAAGCGGCCTGAGCGGCGCGGGCACGGTTTCCCGCCGCGCCTGCTCAAGACTGATGCCCCAGATGATCAGGGCCAGCACGAAGGTCACGATGAAGATGATCTCGGCCATCTCGGCGAGCCGCATGGGCTGCGCCGCCATCGCCGCGACGATGAAGCCGACGAAGCTCAGATGCCAGACCGGTGTAACGCGGCGCTGTTCCTTGGGCCCCTTCGCGAAACGCACGATCATCACGACGGCAACCAGCACATGCCAGCCAAGGCCCGCGAACAGAAGTCCGCGCGCCACCATCGGCGCGTAGGGCCAGAGCGCCGCCGCGAAAAGGTAGATCGAAAGGCAAAGCGCGGCGAGCCCGGCACGGCCCGGCAGGATCGCCAGATCCTCGGCCAGGACCCCCGGCCGGCGCAAGAGCTTGACTGCGTAAGCCAATGCGGCCACGGCAAAAAGACCGCTGACCGCGCCAAGTATGATCTCTCCGATCTCGCCCGGCCAGTCCAGAAGCAAGCCGCCCCGGCGCCAAGCAAGACCCAGCCCGAAAAGCCCCAGGATCGACGGAAAGACCGCGGGCGGCGTACGCCGCCACAATCCCGGCGGCACGGGTTTTGGTGGATGAAAGGCCATTTTTCTTTTCTGCCTCAGTCTGCTCGTGCGCGAAGTCTGCCTTTTTCGTGCTTTCAATGCGAGCGCTAAATTGCCCTGCCTTCGCGATTTTCCGCCGCAGGGCGACATCGCGGTCACTATTGTGGCGCCCAGTGCGGTGGCGATGGCCGCTGGACAAGGCCCGGATGAAACGCCAAGAGGCACGCGGGACAACCACCGCCGGAGAGGACATGAGCGACGCGCAACGACCCTTGCTGGCTGCTCTCTGGATGCTCGGTTCGGTGGCGGGCTTCACCCTGCTCGCCATCTCGGGCCGGGAGATCGGCAGCGCGCTCAATCCGCCCGAAATGATGCTGTACCGGTCGCTTGTCGGCTTCGTGCTGCTGCTTGGCTATGCCGCCGCGACCGGACGGATGGGCGAGATCCGGGCGGAACGTCTTGGCGTTCACCTCTTGCGCAACACGATCCATTTCGCGGGCCAGAACCTGTGG
>JAGREI010000070.1:3874-4873 GCA_020446625.1 Erythrobacter sp. | reverse complement strand
TGGATGGTGTGGAAGCCGTAGGTTTCCATGTAGTAGGGGAAGCGGCTGGAACAGCCGATGCCCGATACGAACACGGTCTTCGACGGGTCTGCCCCCAGCTGCGGCATGGTGCGCTGCACCGCCTTCAGGATGGCATAGTCCCCGCAACCGGGGCACCAGCGCACCTCCTGGTCGGTTTCCCAGTCCTTGAGGGTGGTTTCGATCTTCACGGGCGCGTTCATGCGAGTCTCTCCCCGATTGCCGCTTCAAGTTCGGCAATGGTGAACGGTTGGCCACTGGTCTTGGTCAGGCTTTCGGCGTCGACCAGCAGCTGGTCGCGCAGCACGGTCTTGAACTGGCCGGTGTTCATTTCCGGCACCAGCACCTTGTCGAACCGGCCCAGCAGGTCGCCCAGGTTGGCGGGCAGCGGCCAGATATTGCGGACGTGGACGTGGCTGACCTTGCGGCCCTTCTCGATCCAGCGGCCCACCGCCTGGCGGATCGGGCCGTAGGTGCTGCCCCAGCCCACGACGACCAGCTCGCCGGAATCGTCGCCCAGCGCCACGTCCTGCGGCGGCACGGCGATACCGTCGATCTTGGCCTTGCGCAGATCGGTCATGCGCTGGTGGTTGGCGGGCGAATAGTCGATGTTGCCGGTCAGCTCGTGCTTCTCGATCCCGCCGACGCGGTGCATCAGGCCGGGCGTGCCGGGCTTCACCCACGGCCGCGCGCCCTTGGCGTCGCGCTGGTAAGGCAGGAACTCCTCGCCTTCGGCCAGGCTGTCCTTGAAGGCAGCGGGGAACGGCGCGTAGCTGGCCGGATCGGGCACCTTCCACGGTTCGGCGGCATTGGCGATGTAGCCATCGGTCAGCAGCATGACGGGCGTCATGTATTCCACCGCGATGCGGCAGGCTTCGATGGCGACTTCGAAGGCATCGGCGGGGCTGCGCGCGGCGATCACCGGCATCGGCGCATCGCCGTTGCGGCCATAGACGGCCTGGTAAAGATCGCTCTGCTCGG
>JAGREI010000070.1:0-3861 GCA_020446625.1 Erythrobacter sp. | reverse complement strand
GGTGGAGGGGCCGCCGCGCTGCGAGTTGACGATCACCAGCGGCAGTTCGACCATGATGGCAAGGCCCATCGCCTCACCCTTCAGCGCGATACCGGGGCCGGATGACGAGGTAACGCCCAGCTGCCCGGCATAGCTTGCGCCGATGGCCGAACAGATCGCGGCAATCTCGTCTTCCGCCTGGAAGGTGGTGACGTCGAATTCCTTCAGCCGCGCCAGGTGGTGCAGGATCGCGCTGGCAGGCGTGATCGGATAGCCGCCGAAGAACATCGGCAGGTCCGCCAGCTGCGCGCCCGCCACCAGGCCGAGTGAAACCGCCTCAGCCCCGGTGATGGTGCGGTAAAGCCCCGGCGCGGCAGGCACCGGCGCCATGTGCACCTGCTTCAGCGGGCCGGACAGCTCCGCCGTCTCGCCATAGGCATGGCCCGCGTCGAGCGCGGCGATATTGGCGTCGGCAATCTCGGGCTTGTTGCGGAACTTGGCGCGCAGCCATTCGTGGATCGGGGTGCGCGACCGATCGAACATCCACAGCGCGAGGCCGAGCGTCCACATGTTCTTGCAGCGCAGGGCATCCTTGTTGCCCAGGCCGAAGGGCTTCACCGCCTCGATTGTCAGGGCCGAGATGTCGAAGGCCAGCAAGTCCCACTGGGCCAGGCTGCCATCGTCGAGCGGGCTGACCTCGTACTTGGCCTTTTCCAGGTTGCGCTTGGTGAATTCACCCGAGTCGGCAATGATCAGCCCGCCGGGCTTGAGCGCGCCGAGGTTGGTCTTCAGCGCCGCCGGGTTCATCGCCACCAGCACATCCGGCGCGTCGCCCGCAGTTGAAATCTGGCGGCTGCCGAAGTTGATCTGGAACGCCGACACGCCGAACAGCGTGCCTTGCGGCGCGCGGATTTCGGCGGGGAAATCGGGGAAGGTGGCAAGATCGTTGCCCGCCAGCGCGGTGGACAGGGTGAACTGCCCCCCGGTCAGCTGCATCCCGTCGCCGCTGTCACCAGCAAAGCGCACCACCATCGAATCGTGAGTAGAAGTCTCGGGCCTGCGTTCGGCCGTCTGGGTAGCCATAAAAATTCTTCCTGCCGCGCCCGCTATTCTGGCTTGGTTCCGGGCGTTGCGCCCTAGGTCGACCCTGCGGGCGAAACAATCAAGTTTTTCTGTGGCCCTGCCTACTTGGGGCCGCAATAGGTGGAATTGAGTCCTCCACGGCTATATGCGCGCTGGATGAGCAGAACCGACAAGCACCTTTATCGCCCCTGCGTGGGAACCATGATGATCAATGCCGCGGGCGAAGTCTTCGTCGGCAAGCGGATCGACAACAAGGAAGGCGACTGGTGGCAGATGCCGCAGGGCGGCGTGGATGACGGGGAAGACCTCGATGCCGCCATGCTGCGCGAACTGGGCGAGGAAACCGGCGTGGGGCCGGACTTGTTGCAGATCGTGGCCCGGCTGGATGACGAGCTCTATTACGACCTGCCGCCCGAGCTAGTGGGCAAGCTGTGGAAGGGCCGGTTCAAGGGCCAGCGGCAGGCGTGGTATCTCGTCCGCTTCACCGGGACCGACGCCGATATCCACCTCGACGCGCACAAGCACCCGGAGTTCTGCGAATTCAAATGGGTCGATGCCGAACTGCTGCCCGAGCTGATCGTGCCGTTCAAGAAGGACGTCTACCGGACAGTGGTGGCGGGGTTTCGCAACCGCCTGTAATGCGCCCTAGTTCTGCGTAACCCCGTCCGCCGGATCGACCATTTCGGCGGTCATCACCGGCGGGCCGCGGTCAATTGCGGCGGCCAGCGTCACCGTTTCGGTGCAGGTTGCCCCGCACAGCGTTTCCAGCCGTTCGAGGTTGTCGCGCGCGGCGGCCATGGCGCCCTTCTGCACCAAAGCCTCCCCCTCGCCGGTGATCGCGGCGAGGTTGTCGGGATCGCGTTCCTGCGCCTCGCGATAGAAGTGGACTGCACGGCCCGGCAGCCCTTCGGCGCGGGCGGCATCGGCCAGGTCAAGGTAGACCTGCGTATAGCCCGGATCCACCGCCAGCGCGGCTTCGAATGCGTCGACCGCCGCTTGCGTATCGCCCGTTTCCATCGCCGCCCGGCCTTCGGCCACCAGCGATGCGGCGCGCGGATCGGGGGTATAGCTCGTCTGCGCCAGGCTGATGCTCGCCTGCACCGCGAAGACGAGCGAAAGGGCGGCGGCAGCTGGTCCGTAGCGCATGGCAAGCTCCTTGGTCATGGACAGGTAAGATCCTTGGTAAGTGCCCATTAAATGCCGGAATATCACGGCTTACCTATACGTGCGATGAAAAATCCGTCCGTATCGTCACGGGACGGCAGCAGCCGCAGGCCGGGGCCGCGCGGGGTTCCCAGCGGCAGATCAGGCACCTGCGCCTGCCAGCCGGGGTTCGCGGCGAGGAAGCCCTGCACCTGCCCTGCCCCTTCCTCGTCGAGCAGGGAGCAAGTGACATAGGTGATCGTGCCGCCCGGCCGCACCAGTTCGGCGGCCACTTGCAGCAGTTGCGCCTGGATCTTGGTGAGGCGTTCCAGTTCGGCCGGAGTGAGCCGCCAGCGCGCTTCCGGATTGCGGCGCCAGGTGCCGGTGCCCGAACACGGCGCGTCGATCAGCACGCGGTCGGCCCGGCCCAGCCAGCCGTCCAGCGCCGCCAGTTCCCGGCCCGGATCGAGCAGCACTTCGGCCGCGATCCGCGCCCCGGCCCGTTCGGCGCGCGGGCCAAGCTGCGACAGGCGGCGACGGTCGGTATCGGCGGCGATCAAGGTGCCTTGGTTGGCCATCGCCGCAGCCAGCGCCAGCGTCTTGCCGCCTGCCCCGGCGCACAGGTCGATCACCACTTCGCCCGGCTGCGCCCCCACGGCGCGGCAGGCGAGCTGGCTGCCGTGATCCTGCACCTCGATCAGTCCTTCTGCGTAGGCGGGCCACAAGCTGACCTGCGTGCCGGGCGCAAAGCGCAGTCCGGCAACGCTTGCCAGCGGCTCACCTTCCTCAGGGAGATTGCCGGAACTTGCACCCGGCTTGAGGCTGTTCAACCGCGTATCGAGCGGCGCCCGGTCCAGCAGCGCGGCGGCGTCCTCCTCCTCCAGTCCTGAGGCGATCAGGCGCTCTTCCAGCCATGCCGGGGCATAGCCGGGTTCGGCCATGGGCTCGCCGTCGACCGGCGCCGCCGGGCCGTATTGCGACCCGTCGAACAGCGGCAGCACCCAGTCGTGGTCCTCGCTCTCGCTCGCCAGCGCCAGCATGGCGGCGCGGCCCGTGGCGGGCACCGGTCCGCAGATACGCACGGCGTCGTAAACCAGTTCGCGGATCGCGCGCTTGTCCTTCGATCCGGCGAAGCGGTGCGCCTTGAACCAGTCCGCGATCAGCCGATCGGCAGGCGCGCCGCGCGTACGCGCGGCATGGATGACCGCATCGAGAATTTCGATGGCAGCCTGGACGCGGGCGGCGGGGGTCATGCCCCCTCTCCAACTCCGCCTAGGCAGCAAGCTGCCAAGGCTCCGTATCCTCTCCCGCAAGGGGAGAGGATAGTGCCAGTCACCTCCTCTCCCCTTGCGGGAGAGGATAGCGAAGCTTGCTCCTGCAAGGAGCTAGCGTAGCTTGGAGAGGGCATCAGCGCGTAGGATAATTGGGGGCCTCACGCGTAATCGACACATCGTGGACATGGCTTTCGCTCAAGCCCGCATTGGTGATGCGGATGAACTGGCCGCGTTCCTTCAGGTCACCGATGGTGGCGCTGCCGGTGTAGCCCATGGCCGCCTTGATCCCGCCCACCAGCTGGTGAACCACGTCGCGCGCCGGGCCCTTGTACGGCACCTGGCCTTCGATCCCTTCGGGCACCAGCTTCATCTGGTCCTTGAT
>JAGREI010000069.1 GCA_020446625.1 Erythrobacter sp. | reverse complement strand
GCCGAAATAGCTCGTCTCGTTGGACGAGCCCATGGCGAACTGATCCATGTTGAGCTTGCCCAACATCCCCGCGCCCGCCTGCCACAGGTTGGCGCTGACCGTGCTTTCATAGCGCGGCACGAAACCTTCGAGGATGTGGCTGGCCGCCGTGGTCTGCACGCCATTGGTGGCGAACAGGTCTTTCATGCCGATCGGCACGCCCGCCATCGGCCCAAGCGCATCGCCCTTCGCGCGCGCGGCGTCCACCGCGTCGGCGGCCTTGAGCGCATGGTCGGGAGTGGCGACGATGAAAGCGTTGAGTTCGCTGGCGGCGGCAACCGCGTCATTGAAGGCAGCGGCGACTTCGCGCGCGGTGAACTCGCCACCGGCCACGCCATCGCGGATCTCGCGGACACCGAGTTGGGTAAGGTCAGTCATCAATTCTCCCCTCCCGCCCGCGGGAGGGGCCGGGGGTGGGCCAGTCCAATCGAAGTGGTCGCGAAGTCGCGCCCACCCCTAACCCCTCCCGCATGCGGGAGGGGGACGTGCATCGCCATAGCTACTGCCATCACTCGATCACCTTTGGCACGCCGAAGAAGCCGTGTTCGGCCACCGGGGCATTGGCGAGGACGTCGTCGCGGCGGCCGCCGCCGGTCAGCGGATCGGCATCGACCACGTCATCGCGCAGGCGCAGGGCTTGCGGGATGACGGCGGTCATCGGCTCGACGGCAGAGGTATCGACCTCGCCCAGCTGTTCGACCCAGTCGAGGATCTTGTTGAGTTCGGGCACCATCCGGTCCAGCTCGGCATCGCCCATTTCGAGGCGCGCGAGGCTGGCGATTTTGGCCACTTGTTCGCGGGATACAGACATGCCTGCGCCCTAGCGGGGCGAAGGGGGCGGTTCAAGCTATTCGGGCGGGGTCTGCCGGAGCGGCAATCACATTCCCGGCGCGAAGCGGCCATCCTCCACCGCCGGCCCAACCTGCTCGCCATCAATGAAGATATACCGACGCGGTTCGGTCCGGACTTCAACCTGGGAATTTGCCCCCAATGGAGTGCGCGAGCTTATCGGTACGGGGGCGCTGTCAGCGGCACCGCCGGTCATCGGCCAGACTTCGTAACTGTAGTTCTCGACCAGCGCTATCTCGCGGACGCCAGCGGGGTTCTCGCCGAGATCTACCGCCACGCAATAGTCGCTGCATCGCCAGCTTTCGGCACGCAAGCGGGTTAGTACAAATTCGCGCACCTCGGGATCATCCGGCTGGACCCGCAGGTTAATCTCGGCCTCGGCGCGCTGTTCCGGTTGATAGTCGTAGTAAGGCCGCTCGGTCTGCGCCTCTGCCGCCTGCGCCAGCTCCGCCACCTCGCCTTCGCCTGCCGCCAGTCGTGCCAACGCGCGGCGTCCGGCATCACCGAAGTCCCAGCGCAAGGCGGTATAGTCGAAATCCTGCGCGCTCACCTTGCCCGCGTTCAGCCGCGCCACCTGGTTCGCCGCCGAAATCCGCCCGAAATCGAGCAGCGGAAAGGCCAGCACCAGCGCCACCAGGCAAGTGCCAACGGCAAGGTGCAGGTTCGCCCGGCGCAGGTAATGCGCCCAGCCCGCCAGGCGTCCGCGCGCCAGCCCCACCCAGTAGGCAAGGCCATAGGCGGTGGCGACGGCGATGGCGACCAGCGCCCAGATGCGTTCGGGCGAGAGGCCGTGCTGGCCAATGCGCAGGCCCATGCTGATCGCGGCGAACACAGTCAGCGGGAAGATGCAGGCGGCCAGCACCAGCGCGGCGGCCTGCATCACCACGTTCTGGCTGCGGCTCTCGTCGGTATCGCGGAACACCGCGTTCGCCAGCACGAAGCAGCCCAGCGCGCAGGCGAGCAGCACCGGGGTCGCCGAATCGGTGGCTTCCCACAGCGCCGATCCGCCAGTCAGCAGCAGGATCACCAGGAAGATCAGCACGCCCGCCGCAAACGGCACTGCCAGCAGCGCGAAGACCAGCATCACCACCCGTTGCAGCGTGCCGATGATGCTCAACTGGTTGCGCAGCACGCCCATGGCCGCGCCGAAGGTGGCACCGATGAACAGCCCGGCGAAACCATCGGTCTGGATCAGGTCCTCGATCACCTCGATGCCGATCAGGCTGAACAGTGCGTGCATCAGCCACAGCAGCAGCCAGGCCAGGCCCACGAACAGGATCGCCCCGCCCGCGCTGACCGCGTCGGTCCAGACGTGGAAGTGCGTTTCGGGATAAGGCGTCGCCCAGCGCAGGCGGTGGAAATTCGCCTGGAACAGCGGCACGGCCAGCACGCTGAAGAACACGCCCGCCGAAAAGGCAAAGGGCTCGCCCGCGTAGCGATCGCTCGAATCGACCGCCAGCCAGGCGACGCCGCCCATCACCAGCCCCAGGCCCAGCGAGAAGACCGCCCCTTCCAGCCAGCCGCGCGGGCGCAGCACGAAACCGGCTGCGAGGGCGCCGAAGAACAGGAAGCCGCAGATCGCGGCCCAGAACGAGCCGTCACCTTCGGAGGTAACGATCAGGTTGATGATCCAGCCCGCCAGCCCGCCGATGACGGCCAGCAGCCAGGGGCGCAGCGGCCAATCTTCCAGCGGCAGATCGGCCTCGGCTGGCGCGCTGTCGGGGAGATCGTGGTTCATCGCCGCGCCCTCCCCCGTCATCGTCGCCTTATTGCGCCGGAGCCGCGCCGCCCGCCGCAGCGCCACCTTCGGCAGCACCACCAGCACCAGCGCCGTCGAGCTGCTGCTGCATCATCTGCTGCTGGAACTGCGCGATCTTCGCCTGGAAATCTTCCTGCGTCATGATCGCGGTCACCTCGACCTCGAAGTAGAGGTCGGAATTCGGCGGGATCGGGCCGCCTTCGGGAACGTCTTCGCCATAGGCCTGCGCGGCGGGGATGAAGATCTCGTACTTGCCGCCCACCTGGGTCTGCATGAGCGCGTCACGCATACCGGGGATCATCTCGCTCAGCGGCAGCGGGGTGCCTTCGGGGAAGATGCCTTCGATCGGGATCTGCGGATCCTGCGACTGGTCGAACACGGTGCCGTCGGCCAGCTTGCCGGTGTAGTGGACCCACACCACGCTGTCCTCGGTCGGGAAGTCGCCCGAACCGGCTTCGACCACGTCGACATCCAGCCCCTTGGGCATGGCGGCCCAGGCAATCCCGGCGGCCACCAGGATGGCGGCCAGCACGCCCAGCCAGAGCTTGGTCAGCGATCCCTTGGCGATCGGCTGCAACGGTACGCGGGTAACTTCGGCCATGGGGTATTGGTCCTGTCCAGATTGGCGCCTGATGCAAAAAGGGCGCGGAATTGTCTTCCACGCCCCTTTGGCTTGTCTGCGATTGGCTTGCAAGCTCGGCTTGCGAGCCTCTTACTTCACGCCGTCGCGTTCCATCCGCTTGCGCTCCAGCTTGCGGGCGCGGCGCACAGCAGCGGCCTTTTCACGGGCGCGCTTTTCGCTCGGCTTCTCGTAGTGGCGGCGCAGCTTCATTTCGCGATACACGCCTTCCCGCTGCAACTTCTTCTTGAGCGCGCGGAGAGCCTGCTCGACATTGTTATCGCGAACGATGATCTGCATAAAACCAAGCCACCTTATCTAAAAACCGGTCAGAGCCCGCGGCAGTCAGGCGCGGGATTGCACCATAAAACGCAATGAAAAATGTGCCGAATCCGTGCCGGATCGGCCTGAACGAGGGCGCGGATAGGCGAATCATCTGCAAATTGCAAGGCACTGGTGCGTGGCATGGTAAGGCTTTCGCGCCGGGGCGCTTGCGGCTAAGGGCCAAGGCCATGTCGGCAACACCACAACTCTATGCTTCGCTGTCCGTCAGCCTGGGCGGCGGGATCGGCGCCTTGCTGCGCTACCAGCTGGGCCGCCTGATGACTCACCTGATGGGCGTCACCGCCGTCACCACCTTTCCCTGGGCGACGCTGGCCTGCAACGCGATCGGCAGCCTGCTGATGGGGGTGCTGGCGGGATGGCTGGCCCGCCACGGGCAAGGCGGCGACCAGGTGCGGCTGCTGCTGGGCGTGGGCCTTTTGGGCGGGTTCACCACCTTTTCCGCCTTCAGCCTGGAGATGACCCTGCTGATCGAGCGCGGCCAGTGGACGCTGGCGGCGATCTATGTGCTGCTGTCGATCGCGCTGGGCGTGACCGGGCTGATCTGCGGCCTCACCGTTACGCGGCTTTTCGCATGACTGCCGACGCCGTCCGACAGTTCACCGTCGAGGCCGACGACGATGGCGTGCGGCTGGACCGCTGGTTCAAGCGCCACCTGCCGC
>JAGREI010000068.1 GCA_020446625.1 Erythrobacter sp. | reverse complement strand
GGCCGCGAACCGGCGCCCAGGCCCTGGGTGATGTCCGGCCCCAGCTGGATGCGGTGTTCGGCCGAGGACGAATTGAGCGCCTGGGCATCGGTATTTGCGACGATAAAGTCGACCCCGTCGATCTCCGCCTCGATCATGTTGGCGATGGCGTTGCCACCCGCGCCACCCACACCGATCACGGTAATGCGCGGACGCAGTTCTTCAACCGACGGCGGGCCAATGTTGATGCTCATCTCAATCTTCTCCTCGGCAGCCCCAGGAATTCTGCCATCCGTATCCTTGCCACAAAGCAGAGCGGTAAAGGATAAGGGGTTGTTTACTATCCACAGCTTGCATTGACGTCAGAAATAGGCCCGCAGCGCGCGCCAGACGCGGATCAGCGTGTCGATCGGGCCATAAGTCGTGGTGGGGGTGAAGCGCGATCCGATCGCGCGGATGTCGATGGGATCGGCCGCGGCATAGAGCACCAGCCCGGCCAGGGTGGCGAAACCGGGCGAGGAATGCGCCTCCGGCAAGCCGGGCAGGCCCTGCGGCTTGCCGATCCGCGCAGGCACGCCCAGCACCCCTTGCGCATAGTCTGCCAGCCCGGTCAGTTCCGCGCCGCCGCCGGTGATCACCACCTGGCGCGCGCTGGAACCCGGCGCGGAACCGGTAAAACCCATGTCGTCCAGTGCCTTGGCGACGTCGCTCATCAGCAGGTCCAGCTCGCCGGTGATTACCCCGATCAGCTCGGCGCGCGGCACCTGCCCCGCCACGTTTCCGCCCGCGGGATCCTCGCCCGGCCCGACGATGGCCACCATTTCGCGGTGATCGGTGGGGCTGGAGATGGCGGAGCCGGAAACGCACTTCAGCCGTTCGGCCTGGAACCGCTTGATCGACAGCGCGGCGGCAATGGCATCGGTAATGTCGTTGCTGCCGCGCGGGATCGCGGTCAGCCCCACCAGCATCCCCCCGGCATAGACCGAGACATTGGTGATCTCGCCGCCCAGTTCCACCATGGCCACGCCCAGATCACGCTCTTCCGCGGTAAGGCAGGCATAGCCGGTGGCGAGCGGCGATGCGACCACGCCTTCCACTTCCAGGTGCGCGTTCTGCACCGCTTCGGTGAGGTTGCGCACCGGTGCGGCGTCGGCCAGCATCACGTGCAGGTCCACCCCCAGCCGTTCGGCGTGCAGGCCCTTGGGATTGGCGACGCCGTGCGCGCCGTCGAGGAAATAGCAAGCGGGCTGGGCATGGAGGACAGAGCGCACGTCCGGCTCCAGCGCTTCGCGCGCGGCCATCAGCAGCGTCTCGATATCCTCTTCCTCGATCCGCCGTCCGCCGATGCCGATTTCCACCGGACGGATCTCGCTGGCCAGCCCCGCGCCCGAACAGCCGATGAACACCGAATCGACGCTGGCATTGGCCAGCTTCTCGGCCTTTTCCAGCGCTTCGCGCACGGCGAAGGTGGCGCCTGCCATGTCGACGACATAGCCGCGCTTCATGCCCTTGCTGGCGCGCTGGCCGCTGCCCAGCACTTGCACCTCGCCCCCTTCCGCGATGGCGGCGATGATGGCGGTGACGCTGGACGATCCGATGTTGACCGCGCCCACCACGCGGGCGTTGCGGGGTTGCATGGTTGCCATCAGCTGGTCTCCTCGATCCGCAGTTCCTGCTGTTCCGCCCGGCCCGGCACGCGCATGTACATGCGCGGCGGGTTGCGCATGTCGAAGGCCACCACTTCGCCGCCGATCAGGCGGTGGACGCCATCGGCCTGGGCAAAGCTGATCAGCGCGGCGGCAGCGCGATCCGCGCCCGAAGGCAGCGCCAGCCGCTGGCCGGTTTCGAAGGTGAGGTTCCAGCGCCGGTTACCCACCCATTCGGCCCCGGTCACGCGGCCCTTCAAAGCGGGCGCGGCGTCGAGCAGGGTATCGAGTTCCTCGACCTCGCCCTGCGCGCCCGATCCTTCGATCAGCAGGTATTGCCCGGCATCGGCGGCTGAAATGGGTTCCAGTTCCACGCCGCTTTCGTCGATCAGCACCAGGTGATCGGCACGGCGCAGCACCGCGCGCGGCTCGCGCTCCAGGATATCGACCACCAGCCGGTTGGGCAGCTGGCGCGACACGCGCGCGTCCTTCACCCAGGGCAGGGTCAGCAGGTCATCGCGCAGCGCGGCGGTATCCACCCGCGTCATGGCCAGGTCGCGCTGGCCGAAGGCGCGTTCGTAGATCACCGAATCGTTCATCCGCTGCGCGCCCTGTACCGAAACGTCGGTCAGCTTGAACCCGGCGTTGCTGGCGACCTGCGCGAAGCGATCGGACATGACGGCAGAGGCGCCGCTCACCTGCGCCACCCAGCCCGCGCCCACCAGCGCGCCGCCGATGATCAGCACGGTGAAGGCCTTCTGCAACTGCTCCGTAGTGAAGGGCAGCAGGGCCAGCCCGCGCCCGATCAGCGACTGGCCGGTATTGCGCGCATTGCGCACGCGGCGACTGGTGCCCTGCGCGCGCGCCTGCCGCCTTACCGACTGGGTCTTGCGGGTGTTAGTGCGCGCCATCAGCCAAGCTTTCCGGCGCGCCGGAGCGCGTCCTCGACGATCAGTTCGCACAGTTCGGGATAGGCAATCCCGCAGCCCTTGGCCTGTTCGGGCACCAGGCTGAGCGGAGTCATGCCCGGCTGGGTATTGGTTTCGAGCAGGAACAGCCCCGCCTCGCCCCGCTCGTCGTCCCAGCGGAAGTCCGAGCGCGAGACGCCTTCGCAGCCAAGCCGCTTGTGCGCTTCGACCGCGTATTCGCAGCACAGCCGGGCGATGTCCTCGGGCAGCTGGGCGGGGAAAATGTGTTCGGTGCGCCCGGCGGTGTACTTGTTCTCGTAATCGTAGAACCCGCTGGCCACGATCAGTTCGGTGACGCCCAGCGCACGCGGGCCCTCGCCGGTATCGATCACCGCCGTGGTCAGTTCGCGGCCACGGATGAAGGGTTCGGCCAGCAGGGTCTTGAAGTCCTGCCACGGCCCCCGCGCCTGCCTGCTGATGGGATTGCCGCAATTGCTGTCGTCGGTAACGATGGCCACGCCCACGCTGGACCCTTCGTTGACGGGCTTGAGCACATAGGGCCGCGCGATCGGATCGGCTTCGAACAGTTCCTCCGACTTCACCACCCGCCCGCCGGGCATGGGAATGCCGTGCGGCACCAGCGCGTGCTTGGTCAGTTCCTTGTCGATGGCGATCACCGATGTGGCCAGGCCCGAATGGGTATAGGGAATGCCCATCAGGTCGAGCATCCCCTGCACCGTGCCATCCTCTCCCGGCGCGCCGTGGAGCGCGTTGAACACTACGTCGGGCGCGGCCTCGGCAATCCGCGCAGCGACATCGCGCCCCATGTCGAGCCGGGTGACCTGGTAGCCCAGGCTTTCCAGCGCATCGGCCACGCCATTGCCGGACGACAGCGAGACCTCGCGCTCGTTGGCCCAGCCGCCCATCAGGACCAGGATGTGCAGGGGAGCAAGGCGCGCCATCAGATCCTCCCCCCTTGGGGGAGGGGGACCACGCGCAGCGTGGTGGAGGGGCACAGGCGGAGGCGCGCAGGGTCAACCTGCCCCTCCACCATCCTGCGGATGGTCCCCCTCCCCGTTCCGGGGAGGATTTGGCAAAGCCGCATCACCACCGCCCCACCCGCTGGATTTCCCATTCCAGCGTCACGCCGGTCTTCTCCGCCACGCGGCGGCGCACTTCCTCGCCCAGCGTCTCGATATCGGCGCTGGTGGCGTTACCGGTGTTGATCAGGAAATTGCAGTGCTTCTCGCTCACTTGTGCTCCGCCCATGGTCAGGCCCCGGCACCCCGCCGCGTCGACCAGTTGCCAGGCCTTGGCGTCGTTGGGGTCGCCCGAAGGGTTCTTGAAAGTCGATCCGCCGGTCTTGGTCCGCAACGGCTGCGATTGCTCGCGCGCTTCGGCAATCCGGTCCATTTCCGCGCCGATTTCCTCTGGGATCCCCGGCACGCCCTTGAACCGCGCCGCCACCACCACCGCGCCATCGGGCAGGCGCGAATGGCGATAGGTATAGCCCAGGTCCGCCACCGGCAGCGTTACCAGTTCGCCGCCCGCCAGCACCACGTCGCAATCCACCAGCACATCGGCCACCTCGCGCCCGTAGGCGCCGCCATTCATGCGCACGAAGCCGCCCACGGTGCCGGGGATACCGCGCAGGAATTCCAGCCCCGCGATCCCCGCGTCGCGCGCCTGCGAAGCCACCAGGATGCCCGGCGCACCGCCGCCGCATTCCAGCACGCAGTCGCGCTTCACCTCGCCACTGGCGAAAGCCTTGCCCAGCCGCACCACCACGCCCGGCACCCCGCCATCGCGCACGATCAGGTTGGACCCCAGCCCCAGCGCCATCACCGGCGTGCCGGGTTGCAAACGAGCGAGGAAGGAGACGAGATCGTCCAGGTCAGCCGGTTCGAACAGCCAGTCCGCAGCGCCGCCGCTCTTGAACCACACCAGCTTGGCCAGCGGGGCGTCGCGCTTGATTTCACCGCGCACGTCGGTTGGCACATCACCGCCCACGGCGGCACCGGCATCGTCGGGCTGCATCCACACGCTCATGCCGCTGCCCTCTCGCGTTCGGCGGTGACGGCCTTGGCGAGCCCGGCGGCCCACTTGGTGATATCGCCCGCGCCCAGGCACACCACGATATCGCCCGGCTGCACCTCGGCCGCCAGCTGCCGCGCCAGGTCGTCCGCGCCCGATACCGGCACGGCATGGCGCTGTCCGCGCGCCTTCATCCCTGCCACCAGCGCGTGATGGTCGACGCCGGCGATGGGTTCCTCGCCCGCGGCATAGACCGGCGCGGCATAGACCAGGTCGGCATCGCTGAACGCGCCCTGGAAATCGGCCAGCAAGTCGCGCAGGCGCGTGAAGCGGTGCGGCTGGACGACGGCCAGCACGCGGCCAGCGGCAGCATCGCGCGCGGCGGAAAGCACGGCACGGATTTCCACCGGGTGATGGGCATAGTCGTCGATCACCCGCACGTCGGGCGCGATGGTGCCGACATGGGTGAAGCGCCGCCGCACGCCGCCGAACTTGGCAAAGCCTGCACGGATGGCATCGGGCGCGCAGTCCATCTCCAGCGCCACGGCAATCGCCGCGCAGGCGTTCTGCACGTTGTGGCGGCCGGGCATGGGCAGCACGATATCCGCGATCCGCAGCTCGCTGCCGTCGCGCTGGCGCTGCACCGCGTCGAACCGCGTGGCGCCGCCTTCGGGCGTGATGTTTTCCGCCCGCACGTCTGCATGGGGGGAAAAGCCGTAGGTGATCACCCGCCGGTCACGCACCTGGGCGATCACGTTCTGCACCTCGGGATGGTCGATGCAGAGCACCGCCGCGCCGTAGAACGGCACGTTCTCGATGAACTGGACGAAGGCCGATTTCACCGCGTCGAAGCTGCCGTAATGATCGAGGTGTTCGGGGTCGATGTTGGTGACCACAGCGATGGTGCCGTCCAGCCGCAGGAAGGAACCGTCGCTCTCGTCGGCTTCCACCACCATCCAGTCGCTATCGCCTAGCCGCGCGTTGGAACCGTAGCTTTCGATGATCCCGCCGTTGATGACGGTGGGATCGACCCCGCCCGCGTCGAGCAGGGTGGCGACCATGCTGGTGGTGGTGGTCTTGCCGTGCGTACCGGCCACAGCCACGGTATTCTTCAGCCGCATCAGTTCGGCCAGCATTTCCGCGCGGCGCACCACGGGAATGCGCGCCTCCAGCGCGGCGGCGACTTCGGGATTATCGCGCTTCACTGCGGTGGAGGTGACCACCACGGCAGCATCGCCAAGGTTTTCCGCCTTGTGCCCGATGGCCACCGCGATCCCGCGCGCGCGCAGCCCTTCGACCACATAGCCTTCGGCAATGTCGCTGCCCTGCACCTTGTAGCCAAGGTTCGCCATCACCTCGGCAATGCCCGACATGCCGAT